>SLAT01000007.1 GCA_007126715.1 Roseinatronobacter sp. | reverse complement strand
GTGGTGTTCATAAGGGCCAAGCAAGACCCGCACCCCTGCCCCTGCCCCAAGCAGTGCGACCAAGCGATTGATCCCGGCTGTGGCACCCGCCCCACAAAAAACCACCGCATGCTCATCTCCCGCGCCGCAGGCCCGCGCAATGACGTCACGGGCCGCGCGGCGAAGGCTGGTCATGAACCCGCCGCAAAAAGATGCCTCGGTATGGCTGTTCGCGTAATAGGGCAAAACCATTTCAAGCATGAAGCGTTCGACCTGCATCAACGCGCGCCCTGACGCGGTATAGTCGGCGTAAAGCAACGCGCGCGGGCCGAATGGACCGTCGAACATGGCGCCGTCGCCGATCAATCCGGCGCGCAGACTGGCAAGCGGATCATCCGTAGCCAGCACTTCATGGAAAGCAGCAAAAAGGGCTTGGGTATCGTTCATTGGTTCAGTCCGAAGGGTAAGTGTATGACAAACGAAGTTTACCCTCTTGCTCTCATGCAATTTTCCCCAAATTTCTGGACAAATAGCCCAAAAATTGTGTCATATGATCTATATGAAAGAAAAATACGATGAAATTGATATACGAATCCTGAATACGCTTCAAAATGAAGCGGGCTTGTCGCAACGCGAACTCGCCGAGCGGGTGGGATTGTCGCAGAATGCCTGCTGGCGAAGATTGCAGCGTTTGCAGAGCATCGGCATTCTGAAAGGCACACGGACGCTCGTTGACCTCAGCGCGTTGGGACTGGACCTGACCGTTTTTGTGATGATCCGCACAAGGCATCATTCGCGCGATTGGTCGCAAAGCTTCGCGCGGCATGTGACAAGTTTGCCTGAGGTGATTGATTGCCACCGTATTGGCGGTGACTGGGATTATATGCTCAAGGTCGTCACACGCGGCATGGCGGGATATGATATTTTCTATCAACGCCTGATAAACGGGTTCGAATTCGATACGGTGACCGGGCTTTTCTCTATGGAAGGTATACTGGAAAACCGCCCGGTTGATCTTAACCGACTTACCTGACCGCACCTGCTTGGCCTGTAGAAAGGTGAAGTCCAGGGCAATCTTACGTTGCCGCTTGGAACTACGGCCAACTGGCAGTTCTGGGTCGACCGTGTCGATAAGTCCCCCACTTGCGCAAGCGGGCGGCACACCGGCTGCCGCCTCGGGATGGTGCATGCACTGCATATTTCCCAAAAGGTCTGCTTGGTTTCTGTCGGACCTTACCTTGCGTTCAACAGGCGTGGTGCGAATTGTGTTTGCAGCACTCGCGCTATAAACAAAACATGAAATTTCCCTCAATTCCCAAGGAAGCATGATCCATGCCAACCCAGCACAACTCAGCCATAAAGGCGGCAGTCCCTTTTCTGCTTATTGCTGTTCTGGCCGCAATGGTCGCCGTTTCGGTCTGGTGGGTCACGCGCCCGGGGCCCTTGGTGATACAGGGTGAAATCGCTGCGCCGCGTGTCGATGTCTCTGCCCGAACTTCTGGCCGGGTGGCACAGATTAAGGCTGATCTGGGCACGCAGGTCGAGGCCGGACAGTTGCTGGCAGTGCTTTCCAACCCTCAACTTGTCACAGCCCATGCCGCAGCGTCTTCAGGGTTGAACGTGGCGCGCGCATCAGAGGCTGCGGCAGGTGCAACGCGTCCCGAAATGATCCGCGCCCGCGAAGCCGAACTGGCCGCAGCACAGGTCGATCTACGGCTGGCGGAAGAGCAGGTCGCACGCGACACAGAGCTGGCGCAGCAAGGACTGCGTCCTCAGACCGCGATTGACCAGACCACGCGCAATGTGGATACGGCCGCGCGCCGTGTCGAAGCTGCACACGCCCAGCTTGACCTTACCCGCGCAGGCGCGTCACCAGAAGAACGCGCTGTTGCGACTGCACAGGTCGCACAGGCCGAAGCCGCGCTGGCCCAACATCAGGCAGATCTTGACGAATTGACCATCTACGCGCCCCTGAGCGGTGAGGTTTCGGCACGCCTGTTCGAACTGGGCGAGAATATTGGCCCGGGTGCGCCGTTGTTCACGATTGTCGATCTGGATCAGGCGTGGTTCACCTTCAATCTGCGCGAAGACCTGCTTGCAGGCCTTCAGGTGGGAGATGTGTTATCGGTGCATGTCCCTGCTCTCCAGCGTGATCTGGATGCAGAGATCACGCTGATTAATGTGCAAGGGCAGTTTGCAAGCTGGCGGGCAACACGTGCCACGGGCGATTTCGATCTGCGCAGTTTCGAGTTGCGCGCGCGCCCAATGGCGCCACTCGAAGGCTTGCGTCCGGGCATGTCGGCGCTGATCTCGCTTGGCAGGTAGGTCATGCTGGCGGTGATGCTACGCGAATTCCGGCTGATCCTGCGCCGCCCAGCGCTAGCCGGGCTGGTCGTGGTGTTGCCGCTGGTCATGCTGCTCGCCCTGGCTGGCATTTTTCGGGCGGGTATTCCGACTGGCATGGCGCTGGTGGTGGTCGATCTGGATCGCTCGGAACTGTCGCGTTCAGTCACAAGAATGCTGGATGCCGCGCCCGAACTTCGGGTGCGCGAGCAGGCTCTCAGCCTGAGTGAAGCGCGCGCGCTCATCGTTGCGGGCCACGCGCGCGGCGCTGTCTACCTGCCGCCGGGGCTGGAGCGCGACATCATGCGCGGTGCGCGCCCCGAAATCGTTACGTTTTACGACAACCAGCATATGAGCGCAGGCTCGATGATCGCGCGCGGGGCGCGAAATGCCATCGACACTGCGCTTGCCGGTCTGCGCCTGTCCATCAGGCAGGATCAGGGAGAGGCTTCGGTGCAGGCGCAGGTCAGCAGCCAGCCAATCCCGTTGCAGGCACATGCGCTGTTCAACCCGGCCTTTGACTATGTGCATTTCCTGCTGGCGGCCCTTGTGCCGACTGTGTTGCAGATCATCGCTGCCGCCGCGACGGCCTATGCAATCTCGCTCGATTTCGGGCCGGGTCGGCACCCGCAGGTTCTGGCGCGCATGGCCGGCGGGGTCTTGCCGGCGATGCTTGGAAAGATCCTGCCTTATACACTGATCTTCCTGCTGATCCTTGGGCTGTCGGATATCGCGCTTTATGGCTGGCTGGGTGTGCCATTGCGCGGATCTTTGGTCTTGATGGCAGCCGGGGCGGTGCTTTTTATCCTGAGCGTGCAACTGATCGGGGCGCTGGCTTTCGTGATCACCCGCGACATGGGCCGCGCAGCCAGCATCATCGCGGTCATCACAGCCCCCGCCTTTGGCTTCATGGGGCTGGGTTTCCCGCGCGAAGCCATGTCGCAACTGGCGCAAAGCTGGGGGGCGGTCATCCCCGGTACATGGTATGTGCAGTTGCGCATCGACCAATCCCTGCGCGCCACACCTCTGGATATCTCGCTTTGGTCCGTTGTCTGGCTGGGCTGTATTGTGCTTGTGCTTGGCGTTCTTGTCCTGATCCGGCTGCGGCATATGCGTCACCAGATCGAGGTGGGGCCATGACGCATATCCTGTCAGCCCTGCGGGCCGAATTACGCGGCATCTTTGCAGATCGTCAGGTGCGGCTTATCATTCTGGCCGCGCTGGTGATCTATGCAGTGGTCTATCCTTTCCCCTATCGCGCAGAACTGTTGCGCGAAGTGCCGGTCGTGCTGGTCGATCTGGACCGCTCGACCAGCTCGGCAGAGCTGGCACGGCGCGTAGATGCCTCTGAGGCCGTCACCCTGACACATGACGCATCCGACATGATACAGGCCACGCGTCTGGTCCAAGAGCGTCGCGCTTACGGTGTGCTTGTGATCCCCGAAGGTTTCGAGCGGTCACTGTTGCGCGGCAACCAAAGCCCCGTAGCACTGTATAGCGATGCAAGCTACTTCCTGATGTATCAGCGTGTCATGCAGGGCGCGGCTGTTCCGCTACGCCAGATGGGGGCCGAGGTCGAGATGGGCCGACTGATCGCGCAAGGCACGGCACCAGATGTGGCGCTTGCTCAGGTCAGCCCTGCTGAGCAGGTCGAAGTTCCCTTGTTCAACCCCGCAGCGGGTTATGCGACCTATGTTCTGCCCGCAGCCTTTGTTCTAATCCTGCAACAAACCATGCTAATGGGGCTGGCCTTGGTGGCGACAAGGCGCGCACAGGGGCACGGCCATCCTGTCTGGCGGGTTCTGGGACGTATGGGCGCTTGGGTGCTGCTCTATGCTCTGCTGTTGCCGATGTATCTGATTGTTCTGCCTACGTTTTACGGTTTGCCCAATCTGGGAAACCCAGTCGTGGTCCTGATGCTGGGGCTACCGTTTGTTCTGGCAACAGGGCTCTTGGCGCAATGCGTGGCCGCCCTGTTCCGCCACGGCGCGGTGGTGCAAGTCGTGCTGCTGGCCCTTGGACTGCCGTTCTTTTTCCTGTCGGGCTTCGCCTGGCCGGTCGAAGCGATTCCCGCCCATCTGAATGTGATTGCGCAGATCATCCCGTCGACACCCGCCATAGATGGATTTGTGCGCGTCAGCCAGATGGGTGCATCCCTGTCAGAGCTTCAATTCAGGTTGTGGCACCTTTGGGGGCTTGTAGGGGTTTTCATATGTATTGCGCTATGGCTTGAGATGAAGCAGCGTTCCTGAATTCATGCTGTTCATCTCTGGCCCCGGTCACTGTTTTTGCACCGAAGCGACCGAACCAACAGCAAAATGGTTCAGGTGTTCGATGCCGCCATTCTTGACCGCGACATTCGGCAACATGGCCACACCCATTCGCCCCATTATCCTCGCGACCAATTTATTTGCTTTTAGAAGATAACTGGTCGCAGTAGGCATCCTGATCCTTGAAGATTTGGAACAAGCAATGGCGCAAAATGCCACCATATATAAAGTCGAACTCTCGGTCTCTGACATGGATCGTCATTATTATGAGACCCATAAGCTGACCGTTGCCAAGCATCCTTCCGAGACGGATGAACGGATGATGGTCCGCATTGTCGCTTTTGCGCTGAATGCCCATGAGCATCTGGAGATGACGAAGGGTCTTTCAACAGATGACGAGCCGGATATCTGGCAGAAAAGCCTGAGCGGCGAGTTGGATGTCTGGGTGTCTCTGGGGCTTCCCAGCGAGAAGGTGATGCGTCAGTCCTGTAGCAAAGCCGACAAGGTGGTTGTCTATCCTTACGGCGGCAGGACGGCAGAGATGTGGTGGGACAAGATCAAAAACAGCACCAGCCGTTTTGACAATCTTGATGTGATAAATCTTCCCGAAAAAGATACGGGAGATTTGGCAAAACTGGCAAGCCGCGCGATGAGGGTCCAGATAAATATTCAGGACGGTGATGTGATGGTCAGTGTAGGCGACAACATTGTCAATGTTACCCCGCAAAGATGGAAGAGTACCACCTGAATCATATGGCCCCGCCGCTGGCCTTTTATGTGGTTGGGCATGGCTGCTCCAGACATTGACCTGCTGATCAGACTGCGAGCTGGCGCAACATTTGTTGCGGCACCCCATCTGTCGGTCATGACGTGGTCTTATCCGAAATCGGGACTTGTAACGAATTGATATAAGCACCCAAGGCGTGCTGTGATCGCGCGCCAGTCTTTTCATACGCGCTTTTCAGATGCTTGCGCACAGTACCAAGGGCAATAGCGTTGTCATCGGCCACGGCTTCAAGCGATCGCCCTTGCGAAATGGCCAGCGCCATTCGGGCCTCTGCTGCGGTCAGCCCACTCAGGGCAGTCAGCACCTCGATTTCAGGAAGACGGGTATCATTCCTGGTTGTTATCGCCACTGCGGCCATTCCGTTCCCAAGCATATGCCGCTTGTCCGACCGACCAAGAGGCAAGACATAAGCGACACCTGCTTCACCCTCTTGCCCGCAAAGCGGAATACCGTTGCCCCACAACCCGATTGCCGTATCCGTGCCGGTGCAGGCGCGAAGGATGGACTCACTCAAGGCACGTGCACCGACCCGCGCGACAGCACTCAACCGCCTATTGTATCCGCTCACCAGTGTCGCGCGAGACAGCAATGCTTCGCCAGCCGCATTCGCATAAGATATCTGACCCGATTGCCCGACCAGAAAAACCGAAACTGACAACCCGTCCAGAATCCGAGACTGGAACATTGCCTGCGTGCGGGATTCGTCCAGAAGGTCCGAAATCAGCAACGCCCGCCTGATATGCGGTGAGAGCTTCGCCATTAACTCCACATCCTTGTGTGAGATCACATCGCGCTCTTGCCCAGATGCGCCTGACAGCATGGCAAGCATGTTGTCGCGCGCAACGATATTGGTCAGACAATTGTCGCGCAGACCTTGGGGTTTCACCCATGCGCTGTAAAAATCGGTGGCCTGAAACTCCTGTTCCGACATGAATTGCAATTGGGTTGCGGGTTCATCTATCCCGGTGTTGCGCATACGGTCGAAATGCGGAACGCTTGGCAATAGCGGCTCCAGCCGCGCCAACCAGATACTGTCCCACTGTGTGCCGACGACAAAGCCTTCTGGCTGAACATCTGGGTAGCCGGGTGGGAACCGGAAGAAATGCAGCAACAGATAGGACAGATCAAGCTGGTCGCGGATAAGGTTCAGCGCATCTTCCCAACCCGATGGATCAACGGCGCAATCATAAATAGCGGCAAGCACTTTTTCGAAAAATGTCTCGTCCAACGCTTCAATCCCAAAGCAACTGCGTTTTTCATGCTCTGACATTACCCCGAAAATTTAAACTGCCTACCCCATATGGGGCATGCCAGCGTGCCGCGCTGTGCATATTCTGCTGCCACCCAATCCGGATACCACCACGCCAATGAAAGGGGCAGACCATGAAGCACAGCTTTGGTGTCGCAGCCACCCTCTCGTCGAGAGCGCTGCCCTTTGAATGAGGCTGGTTAAAAAAAGGTGTGGCCCATGATGCCGCAAGACGCTTCTCGATTTCGCGCATTGCGCAACCTTGTTTTGTCCCTTTCCCATTTCAAGAAAGCCGAACAGATGCCAGCAGATAACACACTTCCTGAAATTGCCTCCAACCCGCATATCCTGCGCTGGATCGGTATCATCGTAATCGCGGCCCTTGGCTATACGGTGGCAACCGTC
>SLAT01000129.1 GCA_007126715.1 Roseinatronobacter sp. | reverse complement strand
CTGAGGCACAGGCGGCTGAGGAAGCCGCACAGGCAGAGGCCGAGGCGCAGGCGGCTGAAGAAGCCGCACAGGCGGAGGCTGAGGCGCAGGCGGCTGAGGAAGCCGCACAGGCGGAGGCCGAGGCGCAGGCGGCTGAGGAAGCCGCACAGGCGGAGGCTGAGGCACAGGCGGCTGAGGAAGCGGCACAGGCAGAGGCTGAGGCACAGGCGGCTGAAGAAGCGGCACAGGCGGAGGCTGAGGCGCAGGCAGCTGAGGAAGCTGCTGAGGCAGAAGCTGAGGCACAGGCGGCTGAGGCAGAGGTAGAGACAGCCGAGGACGATACTCCCGGAGAACTTGCGCTCATCGATCCAACGACCGCTGATGAGGATGAAGCCCCGGTCGCTGCCACCGCCGAGGCGCCAGCACCCGAGGACGTAATCGAGGAAACCCTTGATGCGCAATCGGTCCGCACCAGTGCCCAAGATTTTACCACTGCCATCGGCAGTGCAGCGACAAGTCAAACGCCGCGCAGCGGGCTGAGTAATCTTGAAACCGCCCTCTTGCTGGGACTTGGCGCCGTGGTTGTCGGGTCAGTGCTGCGCAATGGTGACCGGGTCGTCGCGAATACGGGCGACCGTGTGGTTGTCGAAGGACCGCGCGGTTTCACCGTCTATAAGGATGACGATGCATTGCTGCGTCAGCCGGGTGCTACAATGCGCACGGAAACCTTCTCGGACGGGTCGTCGCGGACCTTTGTCGACAGGGCTGACGGATCACAGATTGAAACGATCCGAGATTCGCGTGGTCGTGTGCTGCGACGTGCGGTTGTTTACCCTGATGGCACCCAATATGAATTATTCGATGATCTGGAGCCGGCTCAGGTTGTTGATGTGCGTCAACTGCATGCGACACGCGCAGCCCCGCGCAGCTTCTCAATGTCTGACAGTGACCTTGCCGCCTTGCGCGTGGCAATGCGTGATGAGATGGCCTTTGATCCGGGGCGGACATTCAGCTTGCGTCAGATCCGCGAGATCGAGCAGGTGCGCAGCCTTGTTCCCGCGATTGAACTGGATACCATAACCTTCGCGACCGGGTCGGCCGCCATCCCGGCTGCGCAAGCGCGCAGTCTGGTGCGGCTGGGCATCCTGATCGAGGAGATGCTGTTTGAAAACCCGCGCGAGGTGTTTCTGATTGAAGGTCATACAGATGCGGTAGGGAGCGCAAGCAACAACCTTGCCTTGTCCGACCGGCGCGCAGAATCGGTGGCGCTTGCGCTGACCGAATCTTTCCGCATACCTGCGGAAAACCTGATCGTGCAGGGCTATGGCGAGGCGTTTCTCAAGATTGATACGCAAGCGGCAGAGGAACGCAACCGGCGCGCAACTGTTCGACGGATCACGCCGCTCTTGCGCCAGATCGCCGCCAACTGATGCAGGGTTTCAGGAAACTGCCGGGTCACTGAGGGTTTGGCGGGGCCTGACCAAGGTTCACTCCTGAGTTATCAATCTGGAAAACAGACTGTTCGGAGGCTTTGCCAAGTCTGCGCCGTGCTTGAGCATGCGGAACTTCCCGTTGTCGTGCCGCCCCGGTTTGAGCAGGATCAGCAGGTTATGCAGCAGCTTAAGTGGCAAGACGTCTGGCGCATTCACCACCTTGTTGGAGTGGAACATGTCTTTGGCCTCGTGGTCCGGCCAAGCGAGATGTTCTACTGTTTCATGCACGACCACGCGCTTGAACGCCTCGGTTTTGTGAGCAGGATCGATCCATGCGCCGTTCCACAACTCAATGTCATTAAAGGAACACGCAAGTCTGACATCAGCGCCCATAATCACTTTGGCTATTGCACAAGCCCCATGATCCAGTCTGCATAAAACAACTTGTTATCATACCCTTTTTCACAGCCCTGTTTGTTCGCTGCACTATTATAGGCAATGTCACCCAAAGCCTCTGCATAGACGCCTTGCGTCGCTTCATTATTCGAGTTCATGGTGATGTTACCCATAGATGCCATCATTATTCCTCGCAGCGCATTATTGCTGCCCATGCTTATGTCGCGCTGCGACAGAAGATAGGATGAATAACTCTCTTGCAGGCAGTAGTCAGCTTCGCTTCCGCCAATCCGTGTATTTGAGCTAAGCTCGATCGACTCATCCGTTGCCAGAACAACATCGCGCAGTTCGACATTGGATTGCACCCTGATTGTGCCACGTGCCAGAATGGCAACCTTGTCGAACAGTCGATCACCGCGCAATGAAACATCACCATTCACGATATAGAGTGTATTTGGATCAAGCGTGTCCGATGGATTTATACGCGAGAGGTGTACAGGCCCATTGGTGATATAGGGGGGCAAAACATCACTGTTCACGCCCTGGGCACGCACCGAGTCGAAAAAGCTTGGTAAATCAAGCGTCCGCGAAAACGGAAGAGACGCGGGCCGAAGCGCTTCGGCGAGGCCTGTGTTGTTGCGATGCTCAAATACGTTATGAAGATTAGGGGTGCTGACGATTGTGCCAAGTTCGAAGGTGTTTCTATTGTGAAGATGGATCGCTTCGTGCCCATAGAGGCAGAAACCGTCAGTATAGGCATTGGAACTGTTTGCCGAGATTATTCCTCTTGCAAAATACCCACCCCCACTGCAGGCGGGTTGGCGTCTTTCTCGAACCGCAATCGCCTGTGTTGAAATATCAAACCTGTCAATCCCGACCATATGCAGTAGCAATGTTTGCAGGGCATTGTTATTTGCATCCGCGCGTCTGGTGGTGACGCTGACAGCGTTCGGAGGAGGAAAGTCGGAGGCTTCAAATCTTTTATCTTTCCAGGTTCCAAGAACAATATCTGCGTTGTTCAACAATCCCGGTCCGTAGTTTCCAGCCAGATCCAAAGCGGTTTTTCGAACCTCGGAGGCGCCCTCTGGAAGGGTCATCGCCCCAGAAATCGCAGCAGAATCTGCGATGGTTTGCAGTTGTGCGCGTGTCTTTGTGCCATTGGTATAGTCGATGGCAAGCCCACCAATCATCAAGGCTATCACAAGTACGAAAAGCCCGGTTACCGTACCCGCGCCGCTTTCGTCTTTGGTGGCTTCGTAAACCTGATTCACATATGTCATGATATCTCTCCCGATCAGAGGTCTACGCCATTCTCAAGATGCTGGAATACTTTAACTTCCATGTCGCCGAAAAATGACAGTGCCATTCCTGTTCCGATATTCGAATAGGATTGTGAAAGCACCACCGCTATGGTGCGGTTCGATAGGTATGTTTTCATTGTGTAATGGTCATATTTCTGAAGTTCTATGTGTGCAGCGGCTTCTGAAAGCCCCCCTGTCGCGAGTTGACGAGAAATATCACCTGCAACATGCCACATATTTGCCTGGGCCATGAAGGCTGCAGAAGCATCTGTGACAAGCAGGAAGAAGAAAAAGATTAAGGGAACCCAAAGCACAAATTCAACTGAAACCGAGCCATCTTCGGAAAGAAATCGCGATTTCGTCCGTTCGGCAGAAAACCAATTTCCCATTGCTTACAACTCCTATTCCTGAGCAGTTGGTTAACAAATATATCGTCTTGCAGATTGGCTTATGCAGGGTAAAATTGTGTCGGTTCTGTGACAAAGAGGGATTTTTCACATTTATGGCTATTTGAACACACCGCAGATAAAGGTGTATCTGAGCGTTCGACCCGCTAGGCTCAGGACCCATTGATTTTCATCTTTCTACGTGATTCACGCTCCGTAAGGAGACCTATCAATGAGCAATCTTTTTTGGCTGACGGACGCACAGATGGAGCGTCTGAAACCTTTCTTCCCCAAGAGCCATGGCAAACCTCGGGTTGATGACCGGCGCGTTCTCAGCGGCATAATCTTCATCAATCGCAATGGGTTGCGATGGTGCGATGCGCCTAGGGAATACGGTCCACACAAGACCCTTTATAACCGTTGGAAGCGGTGGAGCGATATGGGCGTGTTTGCGCGGATCATGGCGGGTCTGGCGGCAGAGGGGACCGAAACCAAGACGATCATGATCGACGCGACATATCTGAAGGCACATCGCACGGCATCGAGCCTGCGAGTAAAAAAGGGGGGCCTGGCCGTCTGATCGGTCGCACGAAGGGCGGCATGAACACCAAGCTGCATGCTGTCACCGATGCGATCGGGCGCCCCATCACCTTCTTCATGTCGGCAGGGCAGGTCAGCGACTACACCGGTGCGGCGGCTTTGCTGCGGGAGTTGCCAGAAGCTGATTGGTTGATTGCAGATCGCGGCTATGACGCAGACTGGTTCAGAGATGCGTTGAAAGACAAAGAGATAAAGCCCTGCATCCCCGGCCGAAAGAAGCGCAAGGCCCTCGTGAAATATGACAAGCGACGCTACAAGCGGCGCAACCGGATCGAGATCATGTTCGGTCGGCTGAAGGATTGGCGCAGGATCGCCACACGCTATGACCGATGCCCGAAAGTATTCCTGTCTGCCGTCGCGCTCGCAGCAACCGTCCTGTTCTGGCTTTGAATATCAATGAGTCTGGAGCCTAGGCTGGGTTTGAATAGAAATGTGACCATCGGCACATGTTTTCGGAAACGGTGGAAAAGGGAAATGAATATGTATTTGCTTCGTTTATCAGAACCAGAGCCCGGATTTTTCGCGCATCCTGGATCATGGCCTGACCTGGCCCCGAATTGCCTGTTTTCGAAAAAAGCGTGGCATAAATCCAGCGAGCAAATTCCCCTTATCGGGTCCATAGGTGAAAAATCGCGCAAAAAATTTTACGCGCGTAGACTTCTGGTTCCGTCAATGATAAAAACAGAGACCATTATATGTGAATGAAACCCGCTATACCCGCCCTGCGAAATTACCTTCAGCCCTGATAAGTTATGAGCTTCCAATGCACGTGATCCCTTTCTTAATCATAATGCTGGTGAGTGCGCTTGCTATGGGGGTTTTTATCCGCATATCGGGCGGGTCCTGGGGCCAGACGACAGCGATGGTTGTCGGGACAATGGTGTTTCTCCAGTTTCTATATCTGGCATTGATATTTTATCTCACATGGTTGAAGTCGCATCGAAAGTCAGAACCCGTGCGAGATAACCAGAATGCGGTAACGCGCAGCGGCGCTTGACCGCGCGTAGATCAGGTTTTGTCGTTCTTCTGTATTTGATCGCCTGACGCAGTTTGAAGTCGTTCGACAAACCCCGCATTGCGGTTTTGGTCCTTATAATTTTCGAACAAGCGGCGGGCATAGCGAAAATAGGCAGCGGGCCCTTTCCGTGCGAATTTTCGCAAGAGTGCGCCTGTATTTGGTTGAGCCATAGATCGGGTTTCCATACAAAGCACCGGCTTTCCAGAAGTGTTCGCTATCTTATTTGCCTGCTGCGCGCAGCCTTCAATGAATAAACCGGATTCAATGCTCTTGTAGAAATTTCCCTTGAAGCGGCCAATCCCTCCGTTTTCTTTGCGCTCTTCGTTGCTTTCCGCAGGGTGCATAATCAGTTCGTCATAGGTTATGCCTTGCTTGTGTAGCCAACCTTCGGTCGCGGTGCGGTACTTCTCCAGTCTGCCAGTGACAATCCAGCCAATGCGCGCTGTTGGCAGATAAAGTGGCTCTGCCGATTGCAGAAACCTTTCATAGCGTGCTGCTTCGTCGTCTTCCTCAAAGGTGCAATCCCTGCATAGGACACCGTCGATATCTATGCACCATTGACCGATAGCGCTGTGATGCATCACGTTCCAAGCAAAGAAATGCCGCAACACCGGGACAGTTTCTCCATAGAAATCCACAAGCGGTGCGCCAGTGGGTGTGGCGTAGATAACTGCAATCTGAACCTTGTGCGGCAGCTTTCGACGCCCCAGTTCGGCACGGATTTCGCGCATTTGCGCGCCGGTTCCGACGCTGTCATCCACGATCAATACCTTGAGCGGAGTTTCATCTGTTCCAGAAACAGATTTCCGCAACTTGCGATGCCCAGAGGCGATCATACGCCCGTCATAGAGCCCCTCAAGATCGGTCAAAGGCAGGTTCAGATGGAGCGCGATCATGCTGGCGGGAACCAGTCCGCTGCGTGGCACTGCCACAATCAGATCAAGGTCGCGTGGCAGGTTTGGCAACATGCGAACGACATCGGCTTCAAGATCGGCGTAGCTTTTGAATTCCATGAAAATCTCTCGGGCTAGATGGTAGCGGTCCGTTGGGTGTGGGGAGTGCGCTTGGCAGGGCGAAGTTGTGGCAATTCGCGCGCGGCCCGAAGGCCGTAAACCAGCGATGCTAGTGTCATTACCGAAAGTGCATGAAATTCGAAGAAAACAGGCACTTCAACCAGCGAAAGTACAAGCACGAAACATAGTGCCATAAAACAAAACATCGCCGGGGCCCCGCTTGCGTGCAAAAGCCAACGGATGCAAAACACAAAGGCAGGCGCAAGCAGGCTGAGTTGCAGCAATACCCCGATCAGTCCGGTTTCGACTGCGTTTGACAGGTATAGATTGTGAAAATTGAAACCCGATTTCGAGCCGATGTGAAACTCTGCCCATATGGCTTCTGCGGTTGCGTTGCCTTCTACCCAGAAAGCGCTGTAGCCACTTCCCAGAAAAGGCGAGCGCGCAATCTGGTCTAGGGCGACCATCCAAAGATCTGTTCTGCCAGTCAGCGACGGATCCTTGCCAGTCACCTCGAACACGAAGTTCAGGATCATGTCACTCATCGCAAGCGCGCCCAGAACGCCCACAAACGCAAGGATCGCAAGCCATTTCATGCGCTGCGTTCTGCGCGCTGGTGGCAGTTTATGCGAATGAATGATGACCAGCGCAACGGCCAGCACGAAAAGCGAGGCAATTGCCGCCCCGGCTGATTCAGCCATGATGATCTGGGGAATACCCATAAGCACACCAGCTAGCCCGGCAAGGCGCCAAGCCTTGTCCTGTTTAGGGTCCATGGTAAGTGCAAAGGAACACAGGGTCAGGGCGACCATTGTAAAGGCATAATAGTTCTTGCTGTCGAAAATGCCGATCCAGATGCCATCTGCCCGTGTCTTTCCAATCAGCAGGCTGGCTATGCCAGCAGTCGCCAGTGCGATGAACAGGATGCGAAGAAAAACAAT
>SLAT01000100.1 GCA_007126715.1 Roseinatronobacter sp. | reverse complement strand
TTGCCAGCCTGTGCAATGGCGGTCAGGTCATCCTCGCTGAACCCTGTCGTGCCGATCACATGCACGACCCCGGCGGCAGCCGCGCGCGCTGCAAGGGAAACCGAAACCGCAGGCGCGGTGAAGTCGATCACTGCATCCGATTGCGCAAGGGCGGCATCCAGATCGTCTGTGACCACAAGACCGCGCGCGGCGCTGCCCATAACCGAGCCCAGATCGCGGCCCAGCCAGTCATGGCCCGTCCGTTCTATCGCGGCTGACAGGCTGGTGAGGTCATTCTCATCGACAAGGCGGATCAGCATCTGCCCCATCCGTCCCGAAGCCCCCATCACGGCAATCCTGACCATTCCTGCACCTCATCCTTGTCGCAAAGTCACATTTCCGCGTCTGCATACCCACCAGCGTGGAAAATGGCAAAGCCTCGTTGCGCAAGTGTCAGCTTTGACCTAAGTGAGAGATATGGGAACACATCGCTTTGAAACATCTCGAGGGCCATCACAACGCCAGCTTCGCGTGGGCGAACTGATCCGACGCAGCTTGTCGGATGTGCTGGCGCGTGGGGATGTGCATGATCCGGACCTATCGCGTCTGGCAATTACTGTCAGCGAGGTGCGCACCTCGACTGATCTGAAGATTGCGACCGCCTATGTCATGCCTCTCGGGGGCAAGGGCCAGCAAGAAGCGCTGGCTGCACTGAGACGGAACAAATCGGAACTGCGCCACCAGATATCGCGCGAGCTGACATTGAAATATGCACCTGATCTGCGCTTCCAGCTGGATGAGAGCTTTGACCGCATGGATGAAACGCGCCGATTGTTGCAAGATGAACGTGTCCAGCGAGATATCGCAGCCGGGTCAGAGGATGATGCGAGCCAGGAATAGCATTGCAGTCCTTGCAGCCTTTATCCTGAGCGCTTCGGGCGCAGCCGCGAATTGTGCCAATACCGAGTTTCAGGGTCATAGCTTCACCTATTGCCGTGCACAGGGCAGCGATGACATGCGTCTGTTTCTGTATGCACGCGATACGCAGGTTTACGGCAATTTCCGCACCATTGACGAAGCCCTTGCGCGCGAAGGCAAGAAGCTGGCCTTTGCGATGAATGGCAGCATGTATCATCCCGACCGCCGCCCTGTTGGCCTGTATGTCGAGCAGGGCGAAGAGATTTCGCGGATCGTCACATCTGAAGGGCCGGGTAATTTCGGGCTTTTGCCCAATGGTGTTTTCTGTATCGAGGACAACCGCTTCACCCTGATCGAAAGCCGCAGCTTCGCAGCGGCACCGCCAGAGTGCAGATATGCCGCGCAATCGGGGCCGATGCTGGTGATTGACGGGGCCTATCACCCCCGGTTTCTGCGCGACTCGGACTCTCGGCTTATCCGCAATGGGGTCGGTGTCTCGGCTGATGGGACGCGCGCGGTGTTTGCCATTGCGAATTCGCCAGTGAATTTTTTCGAATTTGCCCGTTTCTTCCGCGACTATCTGGATGTGCCCCAAGCGCTTTACATTGATGGCAATGTCTCGCGGTTGCATGCGCCTGAATTGCGGCGCTCGGATTGGGGCACTTTGCTGGGGCCAATTGTCGGCAAGGTTGTTGACCTTAGCACCCCGACAAACTAGCAACCCGCGACACAGACATAAGGGACAGACATGGGACGCAAGCGCAAGGGCCGCGCCATTTCGGGCTGGCTGGTGATCGACAAGCCTGCGGGCATCACCTCGACCGCGGTGGTCAACAAGGTGCGCTGGGCGCTTCAGGCGCAAAAGGCCGGTCACGCAGGCACGTTGGACCCGGCCGCGACCGGAGTGCTCGCCGTGGCTCTGGGAGAGGCGACCAAGACCGTGCCTTACATTACCGACGCGCTGAAATGCTATCGTTTCATGGTGCGTCTGGGGCAGGCCACGACGACGGACGACGCCGAAGGCGCGATTATAGCCACCTCAGACCAGCGCCCGACCGATGCTGAAATCGAGGCCGCGCTTGGTGCCTTTCGCGGCGAGATCCAGCAGGTGCCGCCACAGTTTTCCGCCGTCAAGGTCGAGGGCGAGCGCGCCTATGATATTGCCCGTGCAGGTGACGAGATGGAGCTTGCCGCCCGCCCGCTTTGGGTGGAACGGCTGGAGATAGTCGCACGCCCCGATGCCGATCATGTCGAGTTGGAGATGGTTTGCGGCAAGGGCGGGTATGTGCGGTCCATTGCGCGCGATCTGGGGGCCGCGCTGGGGTGTCAGGGCCATGTCGCATGGCTGCGCCGCACATGGTCTGGGCCGTTTGAAGCAAGCGAGGGCCTGAGCATGGACCAGATCGAGGCGCTGGCCCACAGCCCGGAACTGGACACTTATCTACGCCCATTGGAGCAGGGCCTGTCTGATCTGCCTGAACTGCCTGCCACCCCGGAAGGTGCCGCCAAGCTGCGCAATGGCAATCCCGGCATGGTTCTGACATCTTCGGTGGACTATGGCGATGAAGCATGGGCCAGCTATGAGGGTCGCGCCGTGGCTGTGGGGATCTACAAGGCGGGCGAATTGCACCCCAGCCGTGTGTTCGTGCAAGGCTAGGGACTACACGAGAGTTGGCCCCTGACACATGGTTCGCGCTGCCCCTGTCGTAATTTAGTTAGCAGGGCAAGGATGCGCGCCGCCGCTATGGGGGGCTTTTTGCTGGTTGCTGGGTTGTCCTGCGCGGAATCAAGGCCGAATGCCGCCGCGCATCGCCGCACCGCGGCCCGCCGCTGCGCGACTTCGCGCTAACACCGACCGTCCGCAGAGCCCTCAAAACCGTCATCAGGTATCTCGGGTCAGGTCGCTGTCAGTAATTATCCGGCGGGCGTTGTCTGACACCGACCCGCTTCAACGAAAGCAGGCGGCTGAGTGCCGCCTGCCTGTGAGATCGTTTCAACTGATCCGTCGGGATCACATCTCGACTTCGGGCTCTTCCTCGTATTCGGGAAGGTTCTCAAGGTCGTCTCCGGTCAGCGCGGTGCGCAGCACCACATTGCCATCAAGATCCGTTTCCATCGTCACGTCATCCATAGAGATTGCAACCGTGCGGGCGCCAAAGCCCAAGAAGCCGCCTACATCTACCAGCAGGGATTCGACGTTGCCATTGGCATCCAGAACCGCGTCATCAACGGTGGCGATGGTTTCGCCATCAAAATCGACCAGATCGGCGCCAATGACATCTTCGGCAAAGATCGGATCGGTGGCGGGCGCTGTGTCAAGACCGCCTGTGGTTTCGCCCTGTAGCGGGTCGGCCTCTGGGGCGGGATCTGCGGCTTCCGGCTCGCCGAATTCAGGCATGTCCGCCTCTGGCTCTTCCATTGGCGCGTCTAGCGAGTCGCTGTCCTGAGTGGGTGTTTCGGGTGCGTCATCCATCATTGCCGGTGCATCTGCCGGCTCGTCAGGTTGCACTGTGTCCTGCGCCAGAGCGGGTGCGACAAGCAATGCGCTAAGGGCCGTCGTGGCTAGCATTTTCTTCAACATTTTCATCTCCGTTCAAGAGTTCACCTCTGCGCCGCGATGCGACGCTTGTGTAAATGAAAGGCAGAAGGTCCGGATTCGGTTCCCGCAATGGTTGAACAGGTTGAAAAGGGGCGGAAATTCGCCACCGTGGCCCATGTGCCGAGGCGGGGATATCGGCAAATTCTGCCTTTTCGTCCAAGGCAATAGGCACGCCGACACCTGCGCCGCGACCGATAGATGCGTTTTTGTTGAAGAAACCTTGGGCGGCAGCCCGATCTACTTTTTGCGGTCAAATCGGGGTTCGGTGCCTGACAAAAGGCGGCGGATATTGTCGATATGTTTGTAAAAGATCATTGCCGTCAGAATGACAAACAATGCCGCCATGCTTGGATACCCCAAGATCAGCGCAAGCACCGGGCTGAGCGCGCTTGCCAAAAGCGCCGCGAGTGATGAGATGCGGCCCAGCTTGAACACCAGTGCCCAGATTGCACAGACCCCAAGCGCCACGGGCCATGCAAGCGCCAGTGCTGTGCCGATGAAGGTGGCGACCCCCTTGCCGCCACTGAAGCCCAGATAGACCGGATAGAGATGGCCCAGAAATGCGCTTAGTGCGGCCACTTGTGCGGCATCTTCGCCCAGCGTTGCCCATGCTATCAGCGCGACGACTGCGCCTTTGCCTGCGTCAAGCGCGAATGTCAGAATGCCCGCTGCCTTGTTTCCGGTGCGCATGACATTGGTGGCGCCAATATTGCCGGAGCCGATTGCACGCAGGTCGCCCAGACCCATCACGCGTGCAACCACCACGCCGAAGGGAATGGAGCCGATCATATAGCCAACCAGCCCCGTGAGGCCCAGCAGCCATAGCGGTGTCAGCAATTCGGGCATGGATCAGTCCTTGTATTCATAGACACAATTGCCTGCGACATAGGTGGCAAGCACGCGCCCTTCCATGCGCGCCCCGTCAAAGGGCGTGTTCTTGGATTTTGATCGCAGTGCGAAACGGTCCAGCACGAAAGGGGCATCGGGGTCGAACAGTACCAGATCGGCAGGCGCGCCAACGGATAGCCGCCCCGATGCCAGCCCCAGCAGTTTCGCCGGGTTGAAGGAGAGCGCGCGCCATATCTGCGGCAGGCTTAGCCCTTCGGAGTGATACAGGCGCATCGCCGCCGGAAGCAGGGTTTCTAGCCCGACCGCGCCAGAGGCCGCTTCCTCGAAGGGCAGGCGCTTGGACTCTTCGTCTTGCGGGGTGTGCATGGAGCAGATGACATCGATCAGCCCATCTGCCACCGCGCGGACCATCGCGCTACGGTCGGTTTCGCTGCGCAGCGGCGGGGTGAATTTGAAAAAGGTCCGGTAATCGCCGACATCCAGTTCGTTCAGTGTCAGATGATGGATGGAAATCCCTGCGGTCACCTTCAGCCCATTGGCCTTGGCCCGTTCCAGCGCGGGCAGCGTGCGCGCGCTTGTGATCTGGTCGGCGTGGTAGCGCACGCCCGTCATCTCGACCAGTCCCATGTCGCGGTCAAAGCCCATCCGCTCGGCCATAGGCGAGACGGCGGGCAAGCCGCGCAGAGAAGCGAATTTGCCGCTGGTGGCGCAAGCGCCGTCGGATAGCCCACCATCCTGCGGATGCCCGATAATCAGCGCGCCCAACCCCTTCGCATAGGTCATGCAGCGCGCCAGTACCTTGGTGTCGCGCAGAATGCGGTCGCCATCGGTAAAGGCCACGGCCCCTGCATCCAGCAAAAAGCCGATCTCGGACATCTCTCGTCCGTCGCGCGCGCGGGTCAGGGTTGCCATCGCGCGGATATGGACAGGGGTGCGGGCCTCGGCGCGGCGGGTGACATATTCAAGCACTTCGGGTGTATCAATGGCAGGGGTCGTGTCGGGGCGCATGATGATCGTGGTCACACCGCCCTTGGCCGCCGCAAGCCCTGCCGTGCGCAGCGATTCCTTGTGTTGCGCGCCCGGCTCGCCGACCTGTACGCCCATATCGACGATGCCGGGGGCAAGGCATTTGCCGCCGCAATCTATGGGCTGCGCACCATCAGGGCAGGGGCCGTCCAGTTCGGTGATCGCGCCGTGTTCAACCAGCACGCTACCCAGACGCTCTTGCCCCGCTTCGGGGTCAATCAGGCGGGCATTGTGGAAATACTGGATCATCAGACACTCCTGTGAGATGCCGCTGTGTCACGGATAAGCCGCGCGACCGCAGGTGCATTGATCAGATTGACAAGCCGCTTCTTCTGCCCGCCCAAGTGAATGGTGATCGAGCTTAGTCTGACCCGCAACCTCTCTACGCGGTCCAGATCTAAGGCGCCATCATCATCCAGAATCAGCCGTCGGTCGGTCAGCGCATAGGGGCGGGGGCGCGCAAACACACGCTGTTGCACAATTGGCCCGAACAAAAAGACAAATGTGGCCAGCAGACCCCAGTTCATGCCCTGGACGGGGCGATTGTTGATAAGGTCAAGTGCGGCAAACAAAATCACGGCCCCTGCCAAACCGAAGGTCGCAACCAACCCGTCGCGCAGGGATTTGAGCTGTCGATCCTGATGAATCAGCGCGACAGGTCGTTCCCCCGCCAATAGGGGAATGTGATCGGGCCAACCGCTGCCCATCACGCCCCCTTGCGCTTGGCGCGCTTGTCACGCGCAGCTTCGATTTCGGCGACCAGATGATCCGACTGGCGGATATGTTTGATAAGATGCTTGTCGCCGGATTTGGTTATCAGCTGGATATCGCCAAACAGACGCCGCGCCTTTTCCAGTTCCAGCAGATAGACTTGCCGCCCGCCGGGGCCGACAAGGCGCATATTGCTAAGCACCCAGCGAAATTTCATCTGTTCGGAATAAAGCCACAGCCCGCGCACGGCCAGCGCCAGAACTGCGCCCAGGCTGCCAATGGCCACATGGTCAGAGCCGATGAAGGCCAGCACCATGCCCACAACGCCCATGCCCAGCACTGCCATGACCCCGTGATCACGCCAATAGGTGGCCTTGTCGGACCGGATTTCACGCAGGATTTTCTCGCCCGGTTCGGGGTTGAACACGGTGTCGGCAAGGCTGCTTTCGCGGATTTCCTCAGCCATGCGCGGCCTCTCTCAGTCTTTGACGCTCTCTTGCGCGGCGCAGGTTTCGCGCCAGCAGGTCCATGGCCGCCATGCGCACCGCAACGCCCATTTCGACCTGTTCCTGAATGACCGAGCGGTTGATGTCATCGGCAATCGCGCCGTCAATCTCGATCCCGCGATTCATCGGGCCGGGATGCATGACAATGGCATCTTCCTTGGCATAGGCCAGTTTCTCGGCATCTAGCCCGTAGCGGTGGAAATACTCGCGCTCGGACGGGACAAAGCCGCCATCCATGCGTTCACGCTGAAGCCGCAGCATCATCACCACATCGGCCCCTTCCAGCCCTTCGCGCATGTCGTCAAACACCTCGACCCCGAAATCCTCGACCCCCTTGGGCATCAGGGTTGGCGGGCCGACAAGGCGCACGCGGTTTTCCATCTTGCCCAGCAAGATCAGGTTAGAGCGCGCGACGCGGCTATGAGCAATATCCCCACAAATCGCGATGCTCAGCCGATGCAAACGGCCTTTCTTGCGCCGAA
>SLAT01000238.1 GCA_007126715.1 Roseinatronobacter sp. | reverse complement strand
TATTGCTTGTGGAGGAGAAGCGCATGAAGGAGTCATCGGAGAAGGCTGATATCCTTGTTGTCGAGGATGAGGACAACATCGCCATCGCTCTGAACTATCTGCTGACGCGCGAAGGGTATAACCAGACGCGGCTTTCAACGGGTGCAGGCGCGGTCGAGTTGATCCGCTCCCGCAAGCCCGATCTGGTGCTGCTGGATGTCATGCTGCCCGAAGTTTCGGGCTATGAAATCTGCCAGTCCGTGCGCGCTGACCCGGAATGCAGCGGAGTGCGCATCCTGATGATGACAGCCCGCGGATCAGCGATGGAGCGGCGCAAGGGGCTGGCTATGGGTGCAGACGGGTTCATCTCGAAACCCTTCGAGTTGAAAGAACTTCGCGAACAGGTCCGCAAGATCCTCGCCGGGGAACTTGCGACGCTTCCGCAAGAAGGAATTGCGGATGCTTGAACGCCTCGGCCTGCGCATGCGCATCTTGCTGTTTTTCATATTTCTGGCCGTTGGGTCAGTCGCTGCGATGGCGGCGGGCGGTTGGCTGATCGTGTCCCGCTCCGACACGGCGGGACTGGCAGGCGAGATGATACAGGCCGCAATTCTTGCAAGTTTTCTGATCCTCTTTCTTGTCACCGGCATCTGGTATCTGTTCGACGCCCATGTTGCGCGCGCCATTGACAGCCTCGCCAATGCCATACGCACCCGCGCCCATACAGATGTCAGCAATGATATCCGTCAAGAAAAAGAGCGCGCGAAATATCTGGGTGATCTGGCCCCCGCTGCGTCCGAGATGACGCGGGCATTGGCGCAGACCCGTTCTGCGCTTGCGGAATCCGTGGCACGCGAAACCTCTCGTCTGTCCGCTGAAAAAGCGCGGCTGGAAAAGCTGCTTGCGGATGTGCCTGTAGCTGTGCTGCTTTGCACCGCAGATTACCAACTGGTGTTCTACAATGGGCAAGCCGTCACCATTCTAGAGGCAGGCGGCGCCCCCGGACTTGACCGAAACCTACTGGATTACCTGCGCGAAGGGCCAGTGCGCCACGCATATGAACGGCTCAGCAAACTCAACGATCCCGATGCGGCCTCGGACCTGATCTGCGCGACAACTGGAACTGGCCGCCTGCTGTCAGGGCGGATGCGGGTGTTGCGCCGGACCGATAACATCCAGCGCCCCGGCTTCGTTCTGACGCTGCGCGACGTGACCGCCGACCTTGCCACCCATGCCGCGCGCGAGGCGCTGCTGGATGAAGTGTTCGATCGCGTCCGCCGCCCTGCTGCCAACCTTCAGACCGTGATTGGCGTCCTTTCGGAAGATGCCGAAATGGCGCAAGCCGAAGACCTGATGGCAGCCCTGCTTTCCGAAGTGCAGACATTGACATCCGCCATCACCGACCTTGGCAAGCGCTACGACGAAGGGCGCAGCGACTGGCGCCCAATGGGCGAGACCCGTGCACAAGACCTGATGGATGGGGTCAGCGCGCAGTTCAGTGTGCTGGGGCTGGAGATTGAAACCGAAGGCCCCGACCTGATGCTGACCTGCGACGGCTTCGAGTTGGCGCTGTTTTTCCGCTGGCTGGGTGAAAAGCTGTCCACCACCGGACATGGCCAGAGTTTCCGCTTGTGTCTGTCCGAAGAAGACGGGCCGGGCGCTGTATTCGACATGATTTGGCAAGGCGAGACGCTGCCTGTTGGCGTGCTGGATGACTGGCTGTCAGAGCCGTTGGATGCAGACCTGCCCGAGATGACCCCGCGCGCCGTGCTCAACGCCCATGCGACCGAAGCCTGGACCGAAACCCGAAAGGATGGCTGGTCAGCCGTCCGAATTCCCATCCCCAAGGCGCGCCGCGCAACGCGCAGGCCCGCCCCGATTGACCGAGAGGTTGTCTATGATTTCGACCTGCTGTCCAAGGAACGCAACGCCGAGGTGCTCGAAAGCCGGCTTGAAGATCTGACATATGTTGTCTTCGATACCGAGACCACGGGCCTGACCCCGTCCAGCGATGAAATCGTGCAGATAGCGGCTGTGCGGTTGGTGAATGGCAGACGCGTGCGCCGCGAGGTATTTGATACTCTGGTTGATCCGAAACGCACGATCCCTCAAAGCTCGACCGAGGTGCATGGCATCACCGAAGACATGGTAAAGGGCGCGCCCACAATCGCCGAGGCAGGCAAACGCTTCCATGATTTCGCGCGCGGCGCTGTGCTGATTGCCCATAATGCGCCCTTTGACATGGAGTTTCTGCGCCGCCATGAAACGGATATCGGCGCAAGCTTCGACCATCCGGTACTTGATACGGTGTTGCTGTCCGCAGTTGTCTATGGCCAGTTGGAACAACACTCGCTTGATGCACTGACGGCGCGGCTGGGTATCACAATCCCGGAAGAGGCCCGCCACACCGCAATCGGCGATACTGTCGCCACTGCCGATGCGTTCCTCAAGCTGATTCCGATGCTTAAAGCCCGCGGTCTGAACACATTTGGCGATGTTCTGACCGAAGTGCGCCGCCACGGACGCTTGTTGAAAGACTTGAACTCGAATTCATGAAGTCCAAGCTGCCACACCGGCAAGCAAGGCATCTGTCCTTAACTGAAGATTAAGGAATATTTCCTACCCTCTCCTGGCCGGAACAGGCTTAGCCAGGGGGTCAAGAATGACACAGGCCGCATTATTGGGTATTACCATCACCTTGACAGCCTCGCTGATCATGCTGGGCTCTATTGCCATATTTGTCGGGCTTTGGCGCCCACGACGCAACAAGCCGGAAGTGAGTTTTGGCACGGCCGAACAGGATGTCGTTTTCATTTTTCGTGACCATGACCTGATAGATTGCTCGGACCCGGCCAGCGCCTTGCTGAAATCACTCACCCCCCCGGACCACGGCAAGACCGAAAATAACGATCTTTCAGTGTTGCTTGAATATCTCTCTGCGCGTTTTGACAATGTGCACGAGAAACTGGGCGCGCTTGCACAATCCGGGGGGTGGGAACTTGCCTCTCACGCTGGGGACGGGGTTGTGTTGGCGGCAAGTTTTCACAAGGGCCTGACGCAACTGCGCCTGACAAACCGATCCGATGCGGGGGCATTGCTGGCGATTGACCGCCTTAGCCATGATGCCCTGCAAACCGAACTGACAACTCTACGTGCTGTGATTCGCAACTTGCCGACCCTTGTCTGGCAAAGCGACGCACGTGGACACATAACTTGGGCGAACGCAGCCTATATTCGAAGTCTTCAGGGCGTTGAGGGAACGGAACGGGCTTTGGCATGGCCCTTGTCGGACCTGTTCGCACGATGCGATTCGATGTCGGATGACCGCCTCGCATATGAGAAGGACGGCCAAACCCACTGGTTCTCTCATAGCCTGACAATGGACGGCGAGACTGTCACCCATTTTGCCACGCCAATAGACGCAGCCGTACAATCCGAGGCTGCGCGCCGCGAAACCATCCAGACATTGACCCGGACTTTTGCCAGCCTACCAATCGGACTCGCGTTATTTGATGCAGACCGGCAATTGCAGGTCTTTAACCCTGCACTGCTAGATCTGACAGGTCTGGAACCCTTATTCCTGTCAGCCCGCCCCAGTTTTGAACAAGTCCTCTATGCAATGCGCGAAAAGCGTATGCTGCCAGAGCCGAAGAACTTCAACAGTTGGCGCAGTGATATCGTGGCGATGGAAAAAGCAGCCGAGAATGGCGAATACTCCGAGGAATGGTGTCTTGAAGGTGGCAGAACCTATCTTGTCACTGGACGGCCACAACCCAACGGGGCAATCGCGCTGTTTATTCAGGATGTTACGACCGAAACCACCTTGGCGCGCGGCTTCCGCGCCGAGATTGAGCTGGCACATAAGGCCCTCGACCGGATTGATCAGGGGGTCATCATATTCGGCCTCAGCGGTCAGGCGATGCTGGCAAATGCAGAATATGTCAGATTGTGGCAGACCGACCCCTGCACCGACCTGGCCGACAAGGGCTTGCCCCAAGCGCTAGGGCATTGGTCCGCCTCTTGCGAGGCGACTCAATTCTGGGGACGGCTGGCAGAATTCATCACGACGCAAACCGATCAGGACAGGATGACCGGAGCCATCACGCAGCGAACAGGGGAAAGTGTCGTTGTGACCGGGCGTCGCCTGACTGGGGGTGACATCATGATAACATTTCAAAGCGAAGACGGCGCGGCACCACGTGACCGGCGAGAGCTGTATCTGCATTCAGAATTGTTCCGGCGTCCCGACCTAAGCTGTCACTTGCTCGAGGTGGACGCACAAGATGCGATACCGCGCGCCCCTCTTGTACCGCGCAAACAACGAACCGCGCGCCATGCGGGAAGCCGTGTGCGTGCCTGACAGCTGATGCACCAACTGCAAAGACCCTGAATCTTGGAAATGCAGGTGTGAGGGCAGCCACCAAACACAGCGCCCTTTCAGCATTCAATCAGCAAACTGACAAAGCGCGGGCCTGTAACGCGCGCCTCAACGCGCCAGAGAAAACAGGCCCGCGACATCAATATGTGCCTCGACATGATCCGCCAGTGCATCAAGGGTTTGCTCGACCAATACGGCATGAATAACCCCGGAAGAGGCTATACCCAGCCCCTCCAGAAACTGTGCTCTGAAAGAATCGGACACGAACAATCCGTGCAGATAGGTTCCTGTAATCCTCCCATCCGCAGAGATGGCGCCCTCTGGCGCGCCATTCACAGTCGCGAACGGGCGCGCGCGGTCGGCGCCAGCCGTACGCCCGATATGAATTTCATATCCTGCCATATCCAGCCCTGTGGCCACGTGCTGCGCCCGAACACGCGTCAACCGTTTGTCAGCCGTCATCGTGGTTTCGACATCCAGCAAGCCCAGCCCGGCCATGTCACCGGCGGCCCCTTCTATCCCCTCCGGGTCGCGCACGGCATGCCCCAGCATCTGGAACCCACCGCAAATACCCAGAACATGCCCACCCCGACGGATATGGCCCTGCAAGTCAATATCCCAGCCCTGCGCGCGCAAGAATGCCAAGTCCCCGCGCGTCGACTTTGAGCCGGGCAAAATGACAAGCCGCGCATCGCCCGGTATCGCCTCGCCCGCGCGCACCATGACCAGATCGACATTCGGTTCTGCTGCCAACGGGTCAAGATCATCAAAATTGGCAATCCGCGAGAAGGCGAGGCACGCGATCTTGACCCCCTTGCCCGTCCCGCCGGACGCCAGATCCAGCGCATCTTCGGCGGGCAGCAGATGGGCGCGGTCGAACCACGGAACCACCCCGAACCCGGGCCAGCCCGTGCGCTGTGAAATCAAGTGATACCCATCATCGAAAAGCTGCGGGTCGCCGCGAAACTTGTTGATGACGAAGCCCGCGACCATCGCCGCATCGTCCGGGTCAATCACCGCCTGCGTGCCCACAAGTTGCGCGATCACACCACCCCGGTCGATATCGCCCACCAGCACAACCGGCACATCTGCCGCGCGCGCAAAGCCCATATTAGCAATATCACCGGCGCGCAGATTAACTTCGGCGGGGCTGCCTGCCCCCTCCACAATCACCAGATCATGCGCCGCGCGCAGGCGGTTGAAGCTGTCCAGAACTGCCCCCAGAAGTTGCGGTTTCAACCGCGCGTAATCCCGCGCCATGGCTGTCGTCAGCCGCTTGCCCTGCACGATAACCTGCGCACCACGTTCGCTTTCGGGCTTTAGCAGAACGGGGTTCATATCCGTCACCGGCTCCAGCCCGGAGGCAAGCGCCTGCAAGGCCTGCGCGCGCCCGATCTCGCCGCCATCGGCGGTTACGGCGGCATTGTTGGACATATTCTGCGGCTTGAACGGGGCAACGCGCAGCCCCCGGCGGCGCGCAGCGCGGCATAGCCCGGCCACAAGCATGGATTTCCCGACATTCGAGCCGCAACCCTGAATCATGATAGCCGTCATTTTACTTCACCCAAATCAAAAGCCGCCGCGACAATGCCCTAGCACAGCCTGAAAGAGAAGCCCGCGAAATCGCTTGCGTGCGCGGGTGCTGACCGCCATCCTCGGCCAATCCGGCACTAAGCAGGAAAGAGAGAACATGAAGGTCGGTATCGCACAATTTGCTTCGGACCCAACAGATCTGGATGCCAATTTCGAGGCGCATAAATACTGGATCGCACAGGCGCGCGCGGCGGGCGTAGAATTTTTGCTGTTGCCCGAATTGTCGCTGACAGGCCATTATGGTGCCTTGCGCCTGCTGGATTTCGCCATGCCCCGCACCGACCCGCGTCTGGTCGCGCTGTCACAGCTTGCCGGCGACATGATCATCTGCCCCGGTTTCATCGAAGAAGGGCCAGCGGCGCAATTCTATAACACGACCGCCGTGTTGCGGGCGGGTGAACTGGTCACATTGCACCGCAAGATCAACCTGCCCAATTATGGCAAGCTGGATGAAGGCAAGCATTACGCCTCGGGTCGGTTTGTCGATACATGGGCGATAGATGCGCAATGGCAGTTGGGCCTGCTGATCTGTGCCGATGCCTGGAACCCCGCGCTGGTGCATCTGGCCTGCCTGCATGGCGCAACCCTGCTGGCCTGCCCTGTCTCATCCGGGATCGAGGCGGTGGGCGAGGAATTCGACAACCCTGCCGGTTGGGCGCGCACGATGGAGTTTTATTCGGTCATGTATGGTCTGCCCTCGATGATGGCCAATCGCACAGGGCGCGAGGCGGATCTGACCTTCTGGGGCGGGTCGCGGATCATCGACCCGTTCGGCAAATTGCTGGCGCTGGCGGGGTCAGAGCCGGAGTTGATTACCGCAACCCTGACCTATGACGCGCTGCGCCGCGCGCGCTATGCCCTGCCAACTGTGCGCGACAGCAATATTGCACTGATCCACCGCGAAACGGCGCGGCTTATCGACTCGCTTGGTGTGCCGGATGTGGTGCGCCGCCCGTAGTGTTTGCCGCCTGACACAAGATACCTATGACTGCTTGGAGGGTTTTGCGGACGTTGGGGATGGGTGCCGAGCCGCGCAGCGTCGGGCCGCGGTGCGGCGATCCAAGATTCAATCTGTAGCGCTTTATGCCGGCCAAATCCGCAAAAGATCAAAGCTATGCTCAG
>SLAT01000117.1 GCA_007126715.1 Roseinatronobacter sp. | reverse complement strand
GAATCGGTCAAGTCGCGGCTGGATCGCGAACAATCGCTAAGTTTTCTTGAATTCAACTACATGATCCTTCAAGCCTATGATTTTGTTGAAATCTACCGTCGTCACGGTTGCCTGTTGCAGATGGGTGGGTCAGACCAATGGGGCAATATCGTTAACGGGATCGACCTTGCCCGCCGGATTGCAGATGCCGAAATCTTCGGGCTGACAACGCCGCTTCTGACCACTTCGGACGGGCGGAAAATGGGTAAATCACAGGGCGGCGCTATCTGGCTGAATTCAGATATGCTAAGCCCCTACGAATTCTGGCAATTCTGGCGCAACACCACGGATGCCGATGTCGGGCGTTTTCTCAAGCTCTACACCGAACTTCCGGTGGCGGAATGCAACCGCCTTGGCGCGCTGGAAGGGTCAGAGATCAACGCAGCAAAGATCATTCTGGCAAATGAGGTCACCACCCTGTGCCACGGGCCAGAGGCCGCACAGACCGCCGAGGCGACCGCGCGCGATGTGTTCGAAAAGGGCGGCTTGGGCGAGGATTTGCCGACACTCAGCCTTGAGTCCGGTGAACTGACCGAGGGGCTTTCGATTGCGCAACTGTTCGTGCGCGCCGGATTGGCCAAATCGGGCAAGGACGCCAAGCGCCTGATTGCCGAGGGCGGTGCAAAGGTCAACGATAGACAGGTCACAGATGCAGGGCAAATGATTGGCATCAACGATCTGGATGAACCGCTGAAACTGACCGCAGGCAAGAAACGTCATGCACTGGTGACACGGGAGTGAACAAGCGGTTGAAATCTTGGCATATTTGCGACACTTCCGCCAAACCCACGATCACGTGACTTGTCATTCTGTGCCTTGGTGAGGGATATGTTTAACATATTCATATAATTCGGAGTGTGAGAGCATGACCAAATTCGACCATTCTCGACGCGTGATCCTGTCAACAGGGGCTTTTGCGCTTGGTGGGCTTGCCCTGCCGTCTATTCTGCGTGCGACAGAGTTGCCAGAGTACGAAGACGACAACAATGTACGGACCTCGCGCCGCAATGTTATGGGTTTTCGCAATCACGACTGGCGCGATCATTTCTCGAATTTGCGGCGTGGCGCGATTCTGTGTGATACGCATTCGCGTGCCGTGCATTTCTGGTCGGAAGATGAGAGCACATATCTGGCCTATCCAACCTCGGTGCCAATGACCGAGGAGTTTACACGCCGTGGCATGACGGAAGTGACTCTGAAGCGGTATCAGCCAACGTGGATTCCGACGCCCAACATGCGCGAGCGCGACCCCTCGCTGCCTGCGCGCGTTGACGGGGGCGACCCCAAGAACCCGATGGGGACGCGGGCGATGAACCTGAGCTGGCAATATTATCGGGTGCATGGAATTGATGACCCTGCCAAAGTCGGGCGACGCGCTTCGAATGGCTGCTTCGGGCTGATAAACGCACATGTCGAAGAGCTATACGAGTTGGTCGAAGTCGGCACACAAGTGCGCGTGATTTAACCGGCTTGTGAGAGTTTCAGCCTCGGTTTCAATCATCAAGGCTTGTCACCACGACGCAACACCGAGGCCGTGCCCACGGCCTCGTTACTTGATTAATTTTTGCAAACAAACACATATACAACAAAATCCAAAGATTCGGAGAATTCGGATATGTCTGATTCGAGACTGACTCGGCGCGCTATTTTGACGACAGGTGTCGCAGCACTCGGTTTTGTTGCATCTCCAGCCGTATTGCGCGCGCAATCGGTGCCTGATTACGAACCTGAAAACAATGCAAACACTGCGCGGCGAAATGTGATGGGGTTCCGAAACCATCACTGGCGCGATCACTTCTCTAATCTGCGCCGTGGGGCAATCTTGTGTGACACCTATTCGCGCGCCCTGCATTACTGGTCCGAGGATCAAAGCATCTATCTGGCCTATCCATGTTCGGTGCCGATGACCGAGGAATTCACCCGTCGCGGCATGACCGAAGTTACCTTGAAGCGGTTTGAGCCAACATGGATTCCGACACCCAACATGCGCCAGCGCGACCCCTCGCTGCCCGAACGTGTCGAAGGGGGCGACCCGTCCAACCCGCTTGGGACCCGCGCGCTGAACCTGAGTTGGCAATATTACCGCATTCATGGGATTGATAACCCCGCCAAAGTTGGGCGGCGTGCCTCTAACGGGTGTTTCGGTATGCTTAACCAGCACGCAGAACGTATATATGATCTGGCGGTCGTTGGAACGCAGGTCCGTGTGATCTAGGGCACTGTCGTCAACAGCTTCAAAACGGCCCCGGAATTGAACCGGGGCCTTTTTTATGCATGATGCTAGCGCGAGCGGATAAGACCTACGATCTCGCGGGTGTCTTGCAGGATCGGCTCTGCAATCGCATTCGCCCTGTTCGCGCCCTGCCCCAAAATCCGGTCTATCTCGCCGACATCCTGCATCAGGCGGCTCATTTCAGTGCTGATTGGCGACAGTTTCGAGACAGCCAGATCGGCCAATGCGGGTTTGAACACACCAAAGCCTTGCCCGCCATACTGGCTCAGAACATCCGCCGGGGTGATATCGGCAAGGGCTGCGTAAATGTTTATCAGATTGCGCGCCTCTGATCGCCCCTCCAGCCCTTCGACGGTTTCGGGCAGCGGCTCTGGATCAGTTCGCGCCTTGCGGATCTTGGACGCGATTGCATCCGCATCATCGGTCAGATTGATCCGCGACTGGTCGGACGGGTCGGATTTCGACATTTTCTTGGTGCCATCGCGCAAGGACATCACGCGGGTCGCCGCCCCTTCGATCACGGGTTCCACAATGGGAAAGAAATCGACCCCATAATCATGGTTGAACTTGATTGCGATGTCGCGCGTCAATTCCAGATGCTGTTTCTGATCCTCGCCCACAGGGACATGGGTCGCGTGATAGGCCATGATATCCGCCGCCATCAGGTTGGGATAGGCAAACAGGCCCACGCTGGCTTCTTCGGCATGTTTGCCGGCCTTGTCCTTGAACTGGGTCATGCGCCGCAACCAGCCCATGCGAGCAACGCAGTTGAAGATCCACGCCAATTCCGCATGGGCGGGCACCTGGCTTTGGTTGAACAGGATCGAGCGCGCAGGGTCGATGCCCGATGCAATGAAACCTGCCGCCAGTTCGCGTGTCGCGTGGCGCAGATTGGCAGGGTCCTGCCAGACCGTGATCGCATGCAGATCAACGATGCAATAGACAGTTTCGATTCCTTTGTCCTGCGCAACAGCGAAGCGCTTGAGCGCACCAAGATAATTCCCCAGCGTCAACCCGCCCGAAGGCTGGATACCCGAGAAGATGCGCTGCGCAAAAGCCTTGCTTGGGGCGTCGGACATGTGAAAACTCCTGACTGGCAAACGTGCCTTCGCTGCATTAGCCTTGGCCGCATTCAACGTCAACCAAAGCCCAGCACAGATGACGCAAGACACAAGCACCAGATCACCGCTTAACCCCTTGCCCTTCGCGGTTTGGGCGGTGGTTCTGGCTATCGCAGGCATTGAGTTGGTCTTGTGGGCGGGCGCGCATGGATTGGTGAACTGGGCTGGTAGTGCGGGATGGCGCGCTCAGGCGCTGGTGGCGATTGGCATCAACCCCGACCTGCAAGGCTGGATGCTGGAGGCCCGTCAGGCGCCGCCGGAACATTTGCTGCGCTATCTGGGCTTTGGGTTTGTGCATCTGGGGCCATTGCAGGCCGCGCTGGTCGTAGTGATCACAGCCGCGCTAGGCAAATATTGCGCCGAGCGTCTGGGCTCTTGGCGGGTGCTGCTGCTGCTGGCGCTGTCGCAGGCGATGGGTGGTTTTGCCTTCGGGCTGATCGCCCAACCGGGAACATGGCTGATCGGGGGCTATCCGCTGATCTTTGCGCTGGCGGGGTGCTATGCAGGGCTGATCTGGATCAGCGCGGATGATCGCGGCGCGCGGATCAAGGCGCTTGCACTTGTGGGCGTGTTGCTGACTGGACGCCTTGGCTTGGCCGCGTTTGTCGGGGGCGGCGCGGATTGGGTCGCTGATCTGGTGGCCTGCGCGGCGGGTTATATGCTGGGGCAGTTTTTGCGCCCCGGTTTGGTCGCGCGTCTAAGACGGGTTTGAGCGGCGCGCGCGAGAGACAGAGGCCCGCAACTCTGCAAGGCTGAACGCCCCGATAACTTGCGCCACGGCAAAATATACCGCACTGCCCCCGGCAATGATGAACAGCAGCGCCAGATAGCGCTTGCCCGATTGCACCAGCCAATCAGCCATCAGAATATTCAGCCCATAGAGGGCAGCGCCCATTGCAAGGGCAGCGACGACGATCCGCCATGCCCGTGTCTTCATCTGGTCATCCAGTTGCGCCGCGCGCCCCATTCCACGAGAGCCGTGCCAGAGTTGCAGGACCATCACCCAAGCCGCCAGCGTGGTCGCCAGCGCCGCCGCAGTGAAGCCCAGCACCGGCATAAGCCCCACAGCAATCGCCGCATTCACGAACATCGATACCAGCGCATATTTGAACGGGCGCTTGGTGTCGTGGCGCGCGTAGTAGAGCGGCTGAAGCACTTTGTGCAGCACAAAGGCAGGCAGGCCAAGCGCGTAGATTGACAGCGCAAGCGCCGTGGAGTGCGTGTCCAGCGCAGTCCATGCCCCACGCCCGAACAGCACCGATACGATCGGTGTTGCAATCACAACCAGTGCCATCGCCGAAGGAAGGGTCAGAAACAACGAAAACTCCAACCCGCGATTGAAACTGTGTTGCCCGGCCCCCTCATCGCCTGCGCGCAGGCGGCGTGATAATTCAGGCAGCAGCACCACACCCACGGCAATTCCCACAACCCCAAGCGGCAGTTGATACAGCCGGTCTGCATAAGACAGCCATGAGACAGCATTCTCGGTAAAGCTGGCGACCTGCCGCCCCACGATCAGGTTGATCTGCACCACCCCGCCCGCCAGCACCGCAGGTGCCGCGATGATCGCAAGGCGCTTGAGTTCCGGGGTTAGTCTTGGGCGACGAAACCGCATCGCAAAACCCGCGCGCCGCACGGCAACCCAAAGCATGACAAGCTGCGCCACACCTGCAACCGGCACGGCATAGGATAAGGTCAGCCCCATAGGCCAGCCTGCCCTGTCCGCTAGCAGCATGGCGCAGACAAACACCACATTCAGCAAGACAGGTGCCGCCGCCGCCGCCGTGAACCGGCCCACTGCGTTCAACATGCCCGATAAAAGAGCCACAAGCGAGATGAAGAAAATATAGGGAAACGCCACGCGCCCGAAAACGACGGCCATATCGAAGCGTTCATCGCGCGCAAAGCCTGCCGCCATGCCCCAGACCAGAAACGGCATTGCAATCACGGCAAGGGTCGAGAAAACCAGAAGCACCGCCGCCATACCCCAGAACGCATCGCGCGCGAAACTTTCGGCATCTTCGCCCGCCTCGTGCTTTTTGGCGAAAATCGGCACGAATGCGAAATTGAAGGCCCCTTCGGCAAAGAACCGGCGGAACATATTGGGCAAAGAGAACGCCACGAAAAACGCGTCTGTCACTGGTCCGGCACCCAGATAGGACGCCATCATCACATCGCGGACAAAGCCGAACACCCGGCTAAGCAGCGTCCACAGCCCGACTGTCAGGAACCCAGCAACCAGCCGGATACGTGCCATCAGCTTGCGGCCCGTTGTGCACCTGCCGCAATGGCAGCGCGCAGCTTGCGCTCTAGCGCCTCTTGCTTGGGTCTGGCATGTAGTTTCAAACCAAACATGTCTTTCACATAAAATGTATCGACGGCCTGCACGCCATATGTCGCGATCACGGCACTGGCAATATAGATATTCGCATCCGCCAAAGTGCGCGCCAGATCAAACAACAAACCCGGCCTGTCGCGGGTGTCCACCTCGATAATCGTATAGATTTCAGAGCCTTCATTGTCGAAGCTGATATTTGTCGGCACCCGGAACGCGCGTTCGCGCTTCTTGACCTTGTCACGGTCGGCCAGCGCCTCGCCCGCGACCACTTCGCCAGCAAGGGTCTTTTCGATCATCTTGCGCAGTCGCGGCAGACGGGCCGAGTCGTAAGGGTGCCCCTCGGCGTCCTGTATCCAGAATACAGCCGTGGCAAACCCGTCTTTTGTTGTATAGGTGCGCGCATCGACGATATTGGCACCGACCAAAGCCAGCGCGCCCGCAAATCTTGCAAAGATGCCGGGGTGATCCGACAGCACAAAACAAGTGCGGGTCGCGTCACGATCAGGATCGGGATGCAGATCAACACGGATTTCATCCGCGGCAATCCCTTGCAGCATCCGCGCGAAAACCAGTTGCGTATCGGTTGGAAGACCCTGCCAATAGGGTGGGTAATGACGCGCGATCTCGGTGCGCAGATCAGCGCGCGGCCAATCTTCCAACGCGTCACGCAGAGCGCGCTTCGCCTCGTCAGAGCGGTTCTCGCGGTTAAGCGCTTCCAGCCCGTTCTCCAGCGCGTTTGCGGTTTCGCGATACAGCGTCCGCAACAATTGCGCTTTCCAGTTATTCCATGTGCCCGGACCCACCCCGCGAATGTCGCAGACTGTAAGCACAGTCAGCAAATCCAGCCTTTCGCGGGTCTTCACCAGTTTGGCAAAGTCGCGCACCGTGCGCGGGTCCGAGATATCGCGCTTTTGGGCAGTATCGGCCATCAGCAGGTGATAGCGCACCAGCCATTCAACGGTTTCACATTCGGCTTTTTTCAGCCCCAGACGCGGCGCCACGCGCCGCGCGATCTGTGCACCCAGAACCGAGTGATCCTCTGGCCGCCCCTTGCCGATATCATGCAACAACAGCGCAACATACAGCACCCGTCGGTTCACGCCCTGGTCCAGTATGCGCGAGACGACGGGCAGTTCTTCTTCCAACTCCTTGCGTTCTATCTGCGCAAGGTGACTGATACATTGGATTGTATGCTCATCCACCGTGTAATGGTGATAGACGTTGAATTGCATCATCGCCACGATCGGCTCGAATTCCGGGATGAAAGCGCCCAAGACCCCCAGTTCGTTCATGCGGCGCAAGGCCCGTTCCGGGTTGGCATGTTTCAGCATCATTCGTAGAAAAATCTTTTGTGCTTCGGGTTCCCCACGCATTTCTTCATCTATCAGATGAAGATTTGCTGCAATCAGGCGCATTGCGTTGGGGTGAAGCAGGAACCCCGTAACCAGCCCTTCTTCAAACAGCCGGAGCATATTCAGCGGGTCCGCGACAAACGCTTCGGGGTCCTCAATATCCAGCCGGTTCTGAACCACTTTAAGACCGTGACGCATCGTTTTGCGCTTATTGAAAAAATGCCGCAAAATAGGTTCACGCTTTACATGGCGCGCTTCAAGTTCAGTCAGGAAAATGCGGGTCAGATCACCCACATGCGTGGCATGTCGGAAGTAATCCTGCATGAAATGCTCTACCCCGCGACGCCCGCCGTGATCGCTGTAACCCATGCGTTCGGCCACACCCACTTGCAGATCGAATGTCAACTGCTCGACCGGGCGTCCGGCCAGATGGTGCAGGTGGCAGCGCACAGCCCAGAGAAAGGTCTCGGCGGCGCGGAAAGTCTCGTATTCCTCGGCGCGGAAGAACCCAAGTTCCACCAGTTCCTCGGCCTGATCTACCTCGTGAATATATTTGGCGATCCAATAGAGTGTCTGAAGGTCGCGCAGCCCGCCCTTGCCTTCTTTGACATTCGGTTCCAGCATGTAGCGCTGATTGCCGATCTTGCTGTGGCGCTCGGCGCGTTCGGCCAGTTTGGCCTCTACGAAATCGGCATGGGTCTTGGCGAAAAGTTCACTCCACAGGCGCGCGCGCAAGGTCTGGGCAAGTTCGGCATTCCCGCATAGGAACCGCTGTTCCAGCAAAGCGGTGCGGATGGTCACATCCTCTCGCCCAAGGCGCAGGCATTCGTTTATCGTCCGGCTTGCATGGCCCACCTTCAGGCGCATGTCCCATAGGATATAGAGTGTGGACTCGATCACTTTCTCGACCCAGCCTGTCACTTTCCACGGCACCAGAAACAACAGATCAATGTCCGAATGCGGGGCCATTTCTGCGCGCCCATAGCCCCCGACTGCCAACACAGCAATCCTTTCCCCTTCTGAGGGGTTTGGATTGGGATGAATACGCGACTGCACAAGCTGCAAGACCAATGTCACGAAGGCATCGGTCAGCCAGCTATTGGCCGAAACGAACGAACGCGCGTCGCGCGGGTGCTGCGCGAACATCACCTCAAGGCGCTCGGCCCCCAGTTTCATCGCGGCCTTTAACTCGGCCACGATGATACCGCGCTGCGCCTTGCCATCATTGTCGGTTGCCGCATCAAGCGCTAGGAATACCCGCGCGCGCAGGGCTTCCAGATCAAGCAGGTCCGCTTGCGGAAACAAGGCAGGCGCGTTTTCCCTCAGCCGTGGCTGCGGTTTCGCGTGATGAGGACCGACTGTTGCCTGTGGCGTGCTCAGGACCCACCCCCCGCGAAACTGCGTGGCGCAGGGCTAAGCACATTCACACGCTGGTCGCGGATCTCGGCAATGGCCAGCCCGCGTTCATTGCTGCCATCTGCGCGCAGGCGGAACACACCGGTCACGCCCGCAAAACCTGACCCCTGAGTGATTGAGGCTGCGGAAAATGGCGCGCTTCCCCCACGGCTGGCGAGGGCACCGACAGCCGCGATACCATCATAGGCCAGCGCGGCAACCGCGTTGGGTGTCGCTCCGTATGCTGCCCGGTAGCGTGATTCGAATTGCGCAGTCAGTGTCGGATCAGGCAGGGCAAACCAGCCGCCTTGCAGCCCGCTTAACTGCAAGGTTGCCGGAGGGATATCCCAACGCGTCAAGCCCATATACTGAAAGCTGCTGGGCGAGATGCCGTTTTCTGGCAACAACTCGGCCAGCAAGGGCAAGGCGCCGGCGGAATTTGCCGTCAGGAAAATGCTTTGCGCCCCCGAAGACCGCGCGCTTGATGATATGCGCGGCAGCGCATCGACGATACCCTGTTGCGAGAAGGCATAAGCCTCAGAGGCGACGATGGTTGCACCCGTCCGTTGGGCGGCGCGCTGCATGGCACGTTCAGCAACTTCCCCGGCCTGACTGCGCTCTGACAGGATCATGACCCGGCCCCTGCCCTGTGACGCGGCATAGTTCAGCAAGCGCGTTGCCGTCGGCTCGAACATCGGCCCAAGCAAGAACACGTTGCCGCCGGCAACATCTGGGTTGTTGGAAAAGCTCAGGACATTGACCCCGGCCTGCGCGGCCACTGGACCAACGGCACGGGCCGAATCCGCGAACAGAGGCCCGACAATGATCTGCGCGCCATCATTAATCGCGCGCGCCGCCAGCGTGGCAGCCTGACTTGGAGATCCCCCAGTCTGATAGATGCGCAGGTCAATCTCGACCCCCTGCAAATCCGCCACCGCAAGACGCGCTGCGTTTTCAAGGTTGCGTGCAAGCGTATTTCGCTCCTCATCCGAACCACCGCCCGGCACCATAAGCGCCACGGCAACAGGCCGCGACCGATCCGCACCTGGTCCCGCACCTATCGCGCCGATTGCAGGCACGTCGCAGGCAGCAACCGCCATTGTGGCTGCCGCGCTCAACAAAAGCGAACGCCGTGATAAGCCGGTGCTTACGCCGGTTCGGGACAGATTACGCATCTCACCTCCACTAAATCTTGAATGAACTGTTCTGGCGGTGCACATTAAGCAAGGGCAGGCTTGAAGTAAACGCTCTGCATGAACACTGCTGCCAGGCTGGCACATACAGGAAGTTAATCGCCGATGCCCGAAGACGAGGACGACATACACCTGCTGGATACCGATGTGCAGCCAAGCGCAAGGTTTGCTCCGGGTCTCTATCTGATCGCGACACCCATCGGCGCTGCGCGGGACATAACCTTGCGCGCACTCGACCTGTTGGCGGGGTGTGACATTCTGGTGGCCGAGGACACACGCAGCCTGCGCAGGTTGATGGAAATTCACGCGATTGCGCTGGAGGGGCGCCGTGTGCTTGCCTATCACGACCATAACGGTATCCAGATGCGCCCCCGCCTGATCGAGGCAGTGCAACAGGGGAAATCGGTGCTCTATGCCTCTGAGGCGGGAACCCCTTTGGTCGCGGATCCCGGCTTTCAACTGGCCCGCAATATGATTGCCGAGGGTCTGCCCGTAATCACAGCCCCCGGCCCTTCTGCGGTGCTGGCCGCGCTGACCGTCGCAGGGTTGCCCAGCGACCGTTTCTGTTTCATGGGGTTTGCCCCGGCACAGGCGGGGGCAAGACGCAAGTTCCTGCAAGAGGCCGCGACCATTCCGGCAACGCTGATCTTTTACGAGTCGCCCAAGCGCATTCATAGATTCTTAGATGAATTATGCGAGATATTGGGTGAGGACCGGATGGCAGCCCTGTGCCGCGAATTGACAAAAAGGCATGAGGAAATTTTGCGGATGCCGCTTGGCGACATGGTGCAAGCCCTCTCGGACAGGACATTGCGCGGTGAAATCGTGGTCGTGGTCGATCGTGGCGAAAAACAGGTGGCCGATGCGCAGACGCTTGAAGATGCCCTCGCAACAGCACTTGGCGAGATGCGGCTGAAAGAAGCGGTCGCCCATGTCGCAGGCAATCTCGACCTGCCGCGACGACAGGTTTATCAGGCCGCGCTGGCGCTTGAGAAAGAAAAGCAGGAATGAGACAGGCGCGCAATTATCAAGCAGGGCTGGCCGCCGAAGCGTCTGTCTTGCGCTGGTATATTGCCGCCGGATACCAACCGCTGGTGCAGCGTTTTCGCGGGGCACGAGGCGAGATTGACCTGATCTTGCAACGCGATGATGATGTGATCTTTGTCGAGGTGAAGAAAAGCCGTTCATTCGATGCGGCGGCCCTGCGGCTTGGACCGGCGCAGATCGCCCGGATCATGCAGACAGCCGGTGAGTTTCTGGGCACGCAACCGCGCGGCCAGTTGACGCCCACGCGTTTCGATGTGGCTTTGGTCAATTCTTTTGGGGAAGTCTCGATTTTGGAGAATGTGCTGTCTGCCTGAGGCGCTGACCCCATTGCAACCCTTCCCTGCATCCGGCATCAAGAACCCAAGCAGGCCGACCCTGGCCGAAGTTGAAGACAAGAGGATCGCATGGCGCTGCGTGTTGCCTTTCAAATGGACCCGATCGAAGCTGTCGATATCGATGCCGACAGCAGTTTCCGCATTGCGCTTGAAGCGCAACACCGTGGTCACAAGCTGTTTGTCTATACGCCAGACAAGCTGGTTTTCCGCGAAGGCCGTGTGATGGCGCTTGCCCGCGCGGTGACGCTGCAAAAGGTCAAGGGCGCGCATGTCACATTCGGCCCCGAAGACCTGATTGATCTGGCAGGGATGGACGTTGTCTGGCTGCGGCAGGACCCGCCCTTCGACATGGGCTATATCACCTCGACGCATTTGCTGGACATGGTGCACCCTGCGACATTGGTGGTGAATGACCCGTTCTGGGTGCGCAATTACCCCGAAAAACTGCTTGTGCTGCAATTTCCCGACCTGACCCCGCCCACAATGATCGCGCGTGATCTGGCAACGATCCGCGACTTCAAGGCAGAGCATGGCGATGTGATCCTGAAACCACTCTATGGCAATGGCGGTGCGGGCGTGTTCCGACTGGACCCGAATGATCGCAATCTGGCATCGCTGCATGAATTGTTTAGCGGGATCAATCGCGAACCGCTGATCGTGCAGAAATACCTGCCCGCCGTCAGCAAGGGTGACAAACGTATTATTCTGGTCGATGGCAAGCCCATCGGTGCAATCAATCGCGTCCCTGCAGCGGGAGAGACGCGCTCGAACATGCATGTGGGCGGACGGCCAGAGCCCGTAACGCTGACCGCGCGCGATCAGGATATTTGCGCGGCAATCGGCCCGCTGCTGCGCGAGAAAGGCCAGATTTTCGTCGGTATCGACGTGATTGGCGACTACCTGACTGAAATCAACCTGACCTCGCCCACCGGCTTGCAGGAGTTGGAGCGGTTTGACGGGGTGAATGGCGCAGAACTGATCTGGCAGGCAATCGAGGCGCGCCGCGCATCATGAGTTGGCAACTCAAGGTCATGCGCGTTGTCTTGCGCCATGCCGTGCGCCGATCACTTGGACGCCAGCCAGACAGCCTTGCCGCGCGCAAATGGTTCGAGCGCGGTGCCTGGCTGAATGCGCGCGGGCGGCCCTATCTGGGCTTCACAGCTGACACGCTGACTTGCGAGGAGCGTGACGTGCCCATGCTGTGGACTGCCCCGCCTGCTGCCGGAGAGCCGTTCTTGCTGTATTTTCACGGCGGCGGTTATGTGATGGGCAACCCGCGAACGCATGCGGCGCTTGCGAAACACCTGACGCGCAAGACGGGTTTGCAGACCTGTCTGCCGGATTACCGGCTGGCGCCAGAGCACCCGTTCCCAGCCGCCTTCGAAGATGCGCTGGGCGTTTGGCAAGGGCTGCTGGCGCGTGGAGTAAAGGCAGACTCGATCATTCTGGGTGGCGATTCGGCGGGTGGCGGGCTGGCACTGGCGCTTTTGGGGCATTTATGCGCAACCGGCCAACCATGTCCTGCCTGTGTGTTTACGTTCTCGCCCTTCACCGACCTGTCGCTATCGGGTGCGTCGATTGTGTCGAATGCAGATAGTGAATTGCTGCTGCCCGCCCAACGCTTGCACCAGTTGCGCGACCGCGTTCTGGCCGGAGCGGACCCGCGCGACCCGCGCATCTCTGCGCTTTTTGCCAGTTTCAAAGGAGCGCCACCTGTGTTGATTCAGGTCGCACGCAGCGAAATCCTGCGCGACGATTCCCGTGGCATGGCAGAGGTGCTAAAACGCGATGGCGTCGATGTCACCTTGCAGGAATGGGGCAACCTGCCCCATGTCTGGCAGTTCTTCCACGGCTGGTTGCCCGAAGCCCGCAAAGCCTTGTCAGATGCCGCAAATTTCATCCGCTCACACTATCGGCCAGCCCGATCAGGCGGTAGCTGATTGCCTCGGCCATATGCGGGGCGCGGATATCCGCCACACCGTCCAGATCGGCGATCGTGCGGGCCACGCGAAGCAGGCGGTGATATCCGCGTGCGGTCAGACCAAAGCGTTCTGCCGCGCGTGTCAGCAGGTCCCGCCCTTCGGCATCGGGGGTGGCGATCTCTTCCAGTAGCGCGCCTTCCGCATCTGCATTGACCCGCAACCCGTCATACGCAACAAACCGCGCCGCCTGCACGGCCCGAGCCCGCGCCACACGCGCAGCCACCACGGCCGAACTGTCACCCGTTGCCGGCAGGTCAAGGTCGCTGAACGCCACTGGCGGCACATCGACCCTGAGATCGAAGCGATCCATCAAAGGCCCGGAGATGCGGCCCATATAGTCCTCGCCGCAGGCGGGCGCGCGGGCGCAGGCGCGCGCGGGTTCGGACAGATAGCCGCATTTGCACGGATTGGCCGCTGCGATCAGCAAGAACCGGCAGGGATAGCGGATATGCGCATTGGCGCGCGCAACCACGACCTCTCCCGTCTCGATCGGTTGGCGCAGGGTTTCCAGAACCATTCGCGGAAATTCCGGCAATTCATCCAGAAACAGAACCCCGTTATGTGCCAGCGAAATCTCTCCCGGTTTTGCGCCCTTGCCGCCCCCCACAATCGCCGCAACAGAGGCTGTATGATGCGGTTCGCGAAAGGGGCGCGCGCGCGAAATACCGCCCTGCTCCAACAGGCCAGAGACGGAATGCACCATAGATGTTTCCAACGCTTCTGCCGCGCTAAGGTCTGGCAAAATTCCGGGCATCCGCGCGGCAAGCATGGACTTGCCAGACCCCGGCGTGCCGACCATCAGCATATGGTGCCGCCCTGCCGCTGCAATTTCGAGCGCGCGCTTGGCACGTTCCTGCCCTTTCACATCGAACAGATCCCGCGCAGCACTTTCGCGGACAACCTCGCCCGGGGTGGCAGGGGAAAGCGGGGCCTGCCCGGTATAGTGCCGGATCACTTGCGCCAGTGTCGCGGGGGCAAAAACCCGTGTATCGCCAACCCATGCCGCCTCTGGTCCGCATGAAACGGGGCAAAACAGTGTATGCCCCCCCTCTGCCGCCGTCATTGCAGCCGGCAATGCGCCGGTTACAGCCACCAGCGCGCCATCCAGCGACAACTCGCCCAAGGCGACTGTATCGGCCACTTCTTCCGCCGGGATGATTTCCAACGCGGCCAGAAGCGACATGGCAATGGGCAGATCGAAATGTGACCCTTCTTTCGGCATATCGGCAGGCGACAGGTTGATCGTTATCCGCTTTGAGGGAAGCGCCACTGACAGCGCGGCAAGTGCTGCACGCACGCGCTCTCTTGCCTCGGACACGGCCTTGTCCGGCAAACCAACAATCTGGAAAGACGGCAATCCGGGCGAAAGTGCGCATTGCACCTCGACAAGGCGCGCCTCAATCCCAACAAATGCGACAGTCAAGGCCCGAGCGACCATGTTTACTTCCACTTAACCCGACAACATGGTTAATGCCGCAACCCTTTCCAAAGTGTTAACAGCGCTTTTGCGCGAGTATTGAAAGAAAAATGCACGCTATGTGAACCAAATGGCGTTTTGCTGCGTAGAGTTTCTAAAGCAGCCTGCAGGGGGAAAAGATGGCATTGGATTTTTCCGACGACCGCAGAATGTCACGCAAGGCCATGAAAGCGGAATTGCTGGACGCCGAGACAGAGCTTCAACTGGCGCGCGCATGGCGAGATCACCGCGATGAGCAGGCGCTTCACAGATTGATCACTGCATATATGCGCCTCGCCATTTCGATGGCCGGAAAATTCCGGCGCTACGGCGCGCCCATGAACGACCTGATCCAAGAAGCCGGTCTGGGCCTGATGAAAGCAGCCGAAAAATTCGATCCCGAGCGTGGGGTCCGGTTTTCGACCTATGCGGTGTGGTGGATCCGTGCCAGCATTCAGGATTATGTTATGCGCAACTGGTCGATGGTGCGCACCGGCTCGACATCCAGCCAGAAAACGCTTTTTTTCAACTTGCGTCGTGTGCAGGCCAAGTTCGAACGCGAAGCCATGGCGCGGGGGGAGCGGCTAGACCCGCCTCAGTTGCGCGAGATGATCTCGCGCGAGGTGGGCGTGCCTGTGCATGATGTTGAGATGATGGAAGGACGGCTTTCGGGGTCTGACTTCTCGCTCAATGCAATGCAATCTTCCGACGAAGACGGCCGCGAATGGATTGATGCGCTGGAAGATGAATCGCCTCAGGCTGGGGCAGAGGTTGAACAGGCGCATGACACGGCACAATTGCGCGATTGGCTTGTAACCGCCATGAATGGTTTGAGCGATCGGGAGCGCTATATCGTGCGGGAGCGTAAACTTCGCGAAGAGCCGCGCACGCTGGAATCTCTGGGCGAGGAACTTGGCTTGTCCAAGGAACGTATCCGGCAGGTTGAAGCGGCCGCCTTTCAGAAAATGCGCAAGAGCCTTGAAACCCAGTCAAAGGAAGTGTTTCACTTTCTGACATGAAATACCTTTTTGCTTGCGCCGCTTTGGCGACCTCGCCTGCCTATGCCGAAATGATTGACCCGCACGAGATTGCCTCTTTGCCGTCGGCAGATGTGGTTTTTCTTGGTGAGGTACATGACAACCCCGCGCATCACGAAGTGCAGGCCCGCGCGATTGCGGCAATCGCGCCTGCTGCCCTTGTGTTCGAGATGCTGACGGATACGCAGGCAGATGCCGCGCCATCCCGACTTTTGCCAGAGGCAGAGTTGAACGAGGTTTTGGGCTGGGAGGGCACCGGCTGGCCTGATTTCGCGCTGTATTACCCTTTGTTTGAAGCTGCCCCCATGGCGCAGATATTCGGTGCGGCCCTGCCCCGCGAGCAAGCGCGCGCAGCAATGGGACAGGACCTGGATCAGGTCTTTACGGGCGATGCCACGCGGTTCGGCCTATCGGACCCCCTGCCCGCTGCACAGCAGGCTGCGCGCGAAGAGTTGCAGGCCAAGGCGCATTGCGATGCCCTGCCCGATGACTTGCTGCCGGGAATGGTTTCGATCCAGCGTCTGCGCGATGCGATGCTTGCCGACGCAGCGCTGCGCGCGTTCGAGCAGACTGGTGGTCCTGTTGTCGTTATCACGGGCACAGGACACGCGCGCACTGACTGGGGCGCGCCCCGTGTGTTGGCACAGGCCGCACCAGAGTTGAACATGATCTCTGTCGGGCAATTCGAGATTGCGCCGCAGGATGATCCGCCATTTGACTACTGGATTGTTTCAGCCCCGCACCCCCGGCCTGACCCTTGCGAAATGTTCCAATAGCCGCAGCGGGGCTTTTGTTTCGCAAAGCAAGGGCGTAAGTCTTGGGCGGTGTTCATCATTCAAGAGGCGGTGCCATGCTGGCGGGAAAACGTGTCACGCTGATTATTGGCGGGGGAATAGCAGCGTATAAATGTCTGGACCTTATCCGCCAGTTACGCCGCGCAGGCGCAGAAGTGACCCCTGTTCTGACCCGCGCTGGCGCTGAATTTGTCACCCCGCTCTCTGTGGCGGCTCTTGCTGGGCGGCAGGTATATCAGGATCTGTTCGACCTGAAGGACGAGGCCGAGATGGGGCATATCCAGTTATCGCGCGCCTCTGACTTGCTGGTAGTCGCGCCTGCAACAGCCGATATGATGGCAAAGATGAGTGGCGGTCATGCCAATGATCTTGCAACGACTCTGCTGCTGGCAACAGACAAGCCTGTATTGATCGCACCCGCGATGAACCTGCGCATGTGGTCACATGCCGCGACACAGCGCAACCTCGCACAGTTGCGCGCCGATGGGGTCGCCGTGATCGGCCCCAATGACGGTGACATGGCTTGCGGTGAATACGGGCCGGGCCGCATGGCAGAGCCTGAAGAGATATTGGCCGCAATCGCCGGATGTTTGCGCGCTGGTCCCTTGGTCGGAAAGCGTGTGCTGGTCACATCCGGGCCCACGCATGAACCGATTGATCCGGTGCGCTACATCGCCAACCGGTCCTCTGGGGCGCAGGGCACGGCGCTAGCAGTGGCCTTGCGGGATCTGGGCGCAGAGGTAGTTTTCGTCACTGGGCCAGCCAGCGTGGCGCCGCCAGAACGGGTGGAACTGCACCAAGTTGAAACGGCGCAGCAGATGCTTGATGCGGTCCAGCAAGCCCTGCCAGTCGATGCAGCCGTTTTCGCGGCAGCAGTGGCCGATTGGCGGGTTGAAAGCAACTTTGCGCAGAAGATCAAGAAAAGCGCACAAGGCCTTCCAGAAATGAAGTTTTCCGAGAATCCTGATATCCTTGCGACCATTTGCGCACATCCAAGCCGCCCCGCATTGGTGGTCGGTTTTGCGGCAGAAACGCAAGACGTGATTGCACATGCCACCGATAAACGCCTGCGCAAAGGGTGCGACTGGATTGTCGCCAATGATGTGTCGCCAGCCACCGGAATTATGGGGGGCAGCAATAACACGGTGCACTTAATTACCGACAATGGGGCCGAGGACTGGCCGCCGCTTCCAAAAGCCGAAGTCGCGCGGCGTCTGGCCGCCCGCATGGCAGAGGCGCTGACATGAGTGTGACGGTAAACTTTCTGCGCCTGCCCCAGGGTGATGCGGCGGTGCCCCTGCCCGACTATGCCACTCCCGGTGCGGCAGGGGCCGATATTCGCGCCAACCTGCCGCCGGATGCACGCGCTTCCGGCATGCTGGTTCCGCCTATGGCACGTGTGATTGTCCCGACCGGATTGGCCTGCGAGATTCCACCCGGCTTTGAAATGCAGATACGGGCGCGTTCGGGTCTGGCGCTGCGCCACGGCATTGCATTGCCAAATGCACCCGCAACCATTGATAGCGACTATCGCGGCCCGATTGGGGTGATCGTCATCAATCTGGGTGCAGACCCGTTTGTGGTAGAGCATGGCGCGCGTATTGCGCAAATCGTCATTGCGCCCGTGGTCCAGGCCCGGTTTCAAGCGGTCACCGCCCTTGAAGAGACATCGCGCGGTGCAGGTGGATACGGTTCCACAGGGGTGAAGTAATGGGGTTTGTACTGTTCCTGATGGCTGCGCTCTGGGGGCTTGGCTGGGTGATGAAGACACCTGTGCGCGCCCGTCTGGTCATGATCGGGCTGGTTTATGTGGCAGTGGTGCTGGCGCATCTGGTCCTGCCCGAGGCTGCCGAATTGCGGCGCGCGACCGGGGGCGATGTGCGGCCCTGGCTGGTGCTGGGCGGGGTTGCGGGACTGGTTTTCGGCTATATGCGCTTTGTGGGCCGACTGCGAAAAAGACACCAGACTGCAACCGAGGCCGCAGCGCAAGATCAGCCGACCCCTGCCTTTCGAGAAGCAGAATTGAACCGCTATGCCCGCCATATCGTACTGCGTGAGATCGGTGGGGCCGGTCAGAAGAAACTCAAGGCGGCAAAGGTGCTGGTCATTGGCGCAGGCGGGTTGGGGTCACCCGCCCTGCTATATATGGCAGCGGCGGGTGTGGGCACCATTGGCGTGATTGATGATGACCTTGTTGATGGCTCGAACCTGCAACGCCAGATCATTCACCGCGACAATATGATCGACACACCCAAGGTGTTTTCCGCACAAGCCGCGATGACGGGCCTGAACCCGTTCATCACCGTGCGCCCTTATCATCGCCGCCTGACGGATGAGGTCGCGCTAGAGCTGTTTTCCGAATATGATCTGATACTGGACGGGACCGACAATTTCGATACCCGCTATCTGGTCAATCGCGCTGCAGTCGCTACAGGCAAGCCCCTGATTTCCGCCGCGATTACCCAGTGGGAAGGGCAGATCAGCCTTTACGACCCCGCCGGAGAAGCGCCCTGTTTCGAATGTATTTTCCCAAATCGCCCTGCGCCGGGACTTGCCCCTTCCTGTGCCGAAGCGGGCGTCATTTCGCCTTTGCCGGGGGTTTTGGGCGCGATGATGGCACTGGAAGCGATCAAAGAAATTACTGGCGCAGGCACCGGGCTGCGCGGCCGGCTGCTGATACATGATGCGCTCTATGCAGAAACGCGCAGCGTGCGGATCACGCGGCGCGTTGATTGTGCGTGCTGTAAATCGGTAGCACCTACGCCCAGCAGTGCCCCGACCCAATGACCGGGGCGCCGTGGATCAGGCAGGCTCTATCCGGTAGCTTTCAATGACCGTATTGGACAGCAGCCTGTCGCACATGCCGCGGGCCTGTTCGAGGGCCTTGTCGGCGTCTTCCTCGGCCAGATCAAGTTCGATCATCTTGCCCTGGCGTACGCCATTCACCCCCTCAAACCCCAAAGCGCCCAACGCGTGGCGTATGGCTTCGCCCTGTGGGTCCAATACACCCGGTTTCAAGGTTACAAATACACGCAGTTTCATGGATACGCCTCTCAATTCATCAACTTAGGTTTACTAATAGGGGTAGGTGATTTGGGCATGACCCCCAAACGCCGCGCAACTTCGGAATACGCATCGGTCAGGCTGCCAAGATCGCGGCGGAACACATCCTTATCCAGCTTCTGGCCGGTCTTCATGTCCCACAAGCGACAACTGTCAGGGCTGATTTCATCAGCTACAATAAGGCGCTGCATCTCACCATCGAACTGGCGGCCAATCTCGATCTTGAAATCCACGAGTTTGATGCCGACCGCCATCATGACGCCGGACATGAAATCATTCACGCGCACAGCCAGACCGACCATGTCGTCCAGATCCTGATGGCTGGCCCAGTTGAAGGCAAGGATCTGATCCTCGGTGACCAGCGGATCGCCAAGCGCGTCATCCTTGAAATAGAATTCGATAATCGGGCGCGGCAGTTGCGTGCCCTCTTCGATGCCAAGGCGTTTGGACATGGAGCCTGCCGCGACATTGCGCACAACGACTTCCAGCGGAATAATCTCGACCGCGCGGATAAGCTGTTCGCGCATGTTGATACGCTTCATGAAATGCGTTGGAACGCCAATCTGGTCAAGCCCGGTCATGAAGAATTCGGACAAAAGGTTGTTCAACACGCCCTTGCCTTCGATCACATCGCGCTTTTCTGCATTGAAAGCGGTCGCGTCATCCTTGAAATACTGTACCATGGTCCCCGGCTCCGGGCCTTCATACAGGATCTTGGCTTTGCCTTCATAAATCTTGTTGCGGCGTGCCATCAAGCTCTCCGGTTCTGTTTGGGGGTGGCGCATAGCTATCGCTGCCCTATAGCCCAGCCGTGTCAACACCGCAAGGCAGCGTGTTTACTTGTACGGGGCAGGTTTTCGCCTTGCAGCGCGGGCCTGCAAGGGCCATATTTCAAGAAACCTTTTGACCAGAACGAGGCACGATATGAGCACTTTCAACGAGCGTGAACGCGCATTCGAGAATAAATACGCCCATGATCAGGAAATGACGTTCAAGGCTATTGCACGGCGCAACAAAAAACTTGGCCTTTGGGCCGCTGCACTGTTGGGCAAGACCGGACAGGCCGCCGAAGATTACGCGATGGAAGTCATCCGTGCGGATTTCGAAGAGGCGGGCCATGAAGATGTGGTGCGCAAAGTCTCGGCTGATCTTGCCGGACAGGCGGATGACGCGACCATCCGCGCCAAGATGGCCGATTTCCTGTCCGAAGCGAAGGCAGAGCTTTCAGAGGGCTAGATCACAGGCCGGTTCCGCAGTTTGCAGCCCAAGGGCCACTTCCCCTGTGTCCATGAAAATCTGTCATTATCCTTATGCGGAATATGAAATTGCGTCATTCGACCAGCTGTGACAAGACGCAGCCAAATCTGCGCAGGCCTGTGGTCTTGCGCCACGTGACCGTGAAAGGCATGACATGAGCAATGCACTCTCTGACCTGCTGGCAAAGCGCGACTGGCTTCTGGCCGATGGGGCAACCGGCACGAACCTGTTCAATATGGGGCTTGCGTCAGGCGATGCACCTGAATTGTGGAATGCCGATGCTCAAGACAAGATCCGCACACTGTATCGCAACGCAGTTGACGCGGGCTCTGACCTGTTTCTGACCAATACTTTCGGCGGCAATGCCAGCCGCCTGAAACTGCATGACGCGCAGGGCCGCGTGCATGAGTTGAACCGGCTGGGTGCTGCACTTGGGCGTGAAATTGCAGATAAATCAGGTCGCACTGTGATTGTTGCGGGATCTGTCGGGCCGACGGGTGATATCATGTCGCCGATGGGATCGCTGACACATGAACTGGCTGTCGAGATGTTCCATGAGCAGGCCGAGGGGCTGAAAGATGGCGGGGCCGATGTTCTTTGGGTCGAGACGATCTCGGCCCCTGAAGAGTACAAGGCAGCCGCCGAGGCGGCCGCACTGGCCGGGATGCCGTGGTGCGGGACCATGAGCTTCGATACAGCGGGGCGCACGATGATGGGCGTCACCTCTGCCGCGATGTCGCAGATGGTGCACAAGCTCAAGCATAAGCCGCTCGCATTTGGCGCGAATTGTGGTGTGGGCGCCTCTGACCTGTTGCGCACGGTGTTGGGCTTTGTCGAGGCGGGAAGCGAATTGCCCATTATCGCAAAGGGCAATGCCGGCATTCCGAAATACCATGACGGGCACATCCATTATGATGGGACGCCCGCATTGATGGCAGATTATGCCGTGCTCGCCCGCGATTGCGGGGCACGCATCATCGGCGGGTGCTGTGGCACGATGCCCGAACATTTGCGCGCCATGCGCGAGGCGCTGGAAACGCGCGCCCCCGGCCCGCGCCCCACATTGGAGGCGATCACGCAGGCGCTTGGCGGCTTCTCCTCTGCCGTGGATGGGACTGAGGAAGGTAGCGACACAGACAGCCGCCGCGCCCGCACCAGCGGTCGCCGCCGGCGCAGTGAAGCGTGATTTGATTTGCAATTTCCGCAAATTCCTTAGCGACACGTCGTGTGAACGCAGGGCCATGTCGCAATTGGGACAGTGCCCTGCGGCAATCTGTCCGAAATCGAATGAAGTCCATAGTGTAACCGCCGCAGTCGGCATGCCTTGAAAGGTAGCTTACATGTCTGAAGAAGACG
>SLAT01000138.1 GCA_007126715.1 Roseinatronobacter sp. | reverse complement strand
TTTCTTCGCGCAGCCCATCTGCCAACAGGTTAAGTCCCAAAACCAGCGACATGAGTGCCAGTGCAGGGGCAAGTGCCGCATGGGGGTAGACGGACAGCAACCTTCGGCCCTGATTGATGGTCGACCCCCAGTCAGGGCTTTCGGGTGCCACCCCAAGCCCAAAGAAGCCAAGGGTGCCCAGAAGGATTGTCGTGTAGCCGATACGCAGGCAGAAATCGACGATCAGCGGCCCGCGTGCATTGGGCAGGATTTCCCACAGCATGATATACCACGGCCCCTCGCCCCGCGTCTGGGCGGCAGCAACATAATCGCGGGTCTTGATGTCCATCGTGATGCCGCGCACGATACGAAAGACGGTGGGCGCATTGACGAAAACCACAGCCACAAAGACATTCAGCAAATTGGGCGACATGCCCCACACGCCCAGCGGGTCGGCATTGAAGGCCAGCCCCGTATAGGCCCAAAGCCCGATCACCAGCACCGCGCCGACATAGAGGTTGCGCTTCATCGGTTGGGTGAAAAAGCGCGCATTCAACAGCACGGTAAAGAACAGAACAGGCATCAGGAACAAGATCCCCGCCATAACGCGCGGGATTGCGGTATTCTGGATTTCAGGGGCGACCAGCAAGAAGAACAGCAGGATCACCGGGAAAGCCAGCACCAGATTGGCAACAAAGGTCAGGCCCGTATCCAGCTTGCCGCCAATATATCCGGCTGGAAGACCAAGGCTGATGCCGATCATGAAAGATATCATTGCAGCAAACGGGGCGATGCGCAGCACCTCTCGCGCGCCCATCACCATGCGCGAGAAGACATCGCGCGCCAGCGCGTCACCGCCCAACAGGAAAAACTCGTATCCACCTGCCGGGTCACGCAGCGGCGATCCGGGCGCTGCGTTGCGCATACCGCTGAACTGGCCCAGCGGGTTGTGGGTGATGATCATATCCGCGAATAGCGCAGCAAATACCCAGAACATAACCAGCGCGAACCCGATCATGCCGACAATGGAATCGAACAGCTTGCCATATAGGCCAAGTCGGCGCTTATACATGATCGACAGTGTAAACATCACGATCAGCCCGGCCCATACAGGCCAAAGCTGGATGAAAAGACGGCCGAGGATTTCAAGCCAGCCCAAGGGGTCAGTCATGGCAAGCCCTCCTCATGTGATACGAATGCGCGGGTTCAGCCACACATAGCCGATATCGGAAATCAGCTGCGTGACCAGCACCACCAGCACTGCGACCACGGACGCGGCCAGCAACAGCTCGATGTCGTTATTTGCGGCGGCCTCGAACAGGGTCCAGCCAAAGCCGGGATAGCTGAACAGCACCTCGACAATCACCACCCCGTTCAATAGCCACGGGATTTGCAGCATGATGACGGTAAAGGGCGCGATCAGGGCGTTTCGCAATGCGTGGCGCAGCACGATATTCGGGAAGCTGACACCTTTCAGGCGGGCTGTGCGAATATATTGCTGGGTCATCACCTCGGTCATCGAGGCGCGGGTGATGCGCGCGATATAGCCCATGCCATATAGCGCAATGGTCATGACCGGCAGCGCGAAGTTCCAGAAGGTGATCTTTTCCAGCGCCGAGCGGGCATTGCCCTGAAACAGTACCGGCCCGTCGATCCAGCCCCATTGCACCAGCAGCGGCGACAGCCCGACTGTTGAGGATGCCAGAAGCGCGATGAACACCACACCGGACACATATTCCGGCGTTGCAGTGGATGCGATGGCAAAGGTTGAAAGCGAACGATCCGTGCGCGAGCCCTCTCGCATGCCCGCCAGCACGCCGACAATCAGTGCCATAGGCACCATGACGATCAGGACCCATAGCATCAACCAGCCTGTTGCGCCCAGTCGTGCACTTATCACTTGGGAGACGGGGGCGCGAAAACGGGTTGAGTTGCCCCAATAGCCCTGCATCAGGCCGCATCGGTCCGGGGCGGCGCCCGGCTCTGTCGCACCGGTCAGGCGGTAGCATCGTCCGGTCACTGCACCATCGCCATCTGTGCGTGTCCAGCCCGGCACCACACCCAGCCATTCGCCATAGCGCACCAGCATCGGCTGGTTATAACCGTTGCGGTCCAGCCAGCTTGCGACTTCGGCATCAGAGATGCGCGATCCGGCTTGCGTTTTGGCGAGGGTTTCCAGTTTGGCAGGAATATTGGTCAGGTAGAAGACGACAAAGGTCAGACAAAGGGCTGTGGCAAGCATGACCCCGATGCGTCGGGCTAGGAACAGAAGCATCTTGTTTCCTGTCTGCTAGGGCACCAAAGCGGCGCGTTATCTGTCATGGCAGAAACAGCGCGCGCGGCGGGGACAATCCCCGCCGCGCCAGCCCCTCACGAGACGGCGTAGTGTTGGTAACGCACCTCGAATGTCGGGTGCATTTCCGCATTCAGGATATTGGGGCGCCTGTTGCGATAGAGCGAGCGCCAGTAAGGTTGGATCAGCACCCCTTCGTCGAGCATGATCTGCTGAATTTGCGCCATGATCTCGCGGCGTTCATCCGCATCGGCAATGCCGTTGGCTTCATCTAGCAGGGCGTCAAACTCGGCATTGGCAAAGCCTGCTTCGTTCCACGACTCGCCCGAGCGATAGGCAAGGTTCAGCACCTGCACACCCAGTGGGCGCATGTTCCACTCGGTTGAGGAGAACGGATAGTTCAGCCAGTCATTCCAGAAGGTGGCACCGGGCAGGATGGTCCGCCGGATGTTGATACCCGCCGCGCGGATCTGTGCTGCAACACTGTCACAGGTGGCCGCCTGCCAGTCATCGTCGATCGAGATCAACTCGAATTCATGGTCCCCAAGCCCCTCGGCCTCGATCATCTCCCTTGCGCGCGCAGGGTCGAATACGGGACCGGGAATTTCTGCGTATTCAGGGTGGATCGGGCAGACATGGTGGTTTTCTGCCACTGTACCGCGATCATTATAGCCAAGTTCCAGAACGACCTCATTGTTGACCGCCATCTGCAAGGCGCGGCGCACATTGACATTATCATATGGCGGGTTGCCCTGATTAAAGCGCACGGCAAGGGTTGCTGCTGTGATCGCCTCTGAGGCAGGCAGTCCAATTGACTCGAACAGGTCCACGAAATCGCCTGTGGTCTGATAGGTCATGTCAATCTCACCACTTTCGGCAGCGGCCATCCATGCGGCAGGGTCGGTGCCAAGATCGACGAATTCGATGCGGTCCAGATACGCGCCATTCCCCTCGTTCCACCATGTATGGTCAGGGTTGCGCTCGATCACCGCGCCAATGCCTGTGTCATGGCTGACAGGACGGTAAGGGCCGGTGCCGATGGGGTTGGCAACAGGGTCATCGCCGGTGAAGGACGGATGCACCACAGCGGCCGGATAGTCGGCCATATTGGCGATGATCGCAATGTCAGGGCTGGTCAGGTTCAGGCGCAATGTCAGGTCATCGACGATTTCGATAGCCCCTTCGCGCAATTGCCCATCCTCAGACAGCGCGCTCATGCGGCCCGCCATCGAGTTCCCCTCGACCGAGGCATCGCACCAACGCTCGATATTATGGGCAACATCGGCTGCGGTGAACGGATCGCCATTGTTCCAGGTCACGCCGGGGCGCACGTTCATGGTAAAGACTGTTGCGTCTTCATTCGCTTCCCAGCTTTCCAGCAACACCGGCTGGATCGAGCCGTCGCGTTCATAGCTGACCAGATATTCCAGCCATCCGCGGCAGACATTGGCCAGTTCCGACCAATCCCATGTGCGTGGGTCGCGCTGGGCCTTGATATCCATCTGCATCCGCAATGACCCGCCCATCTGCGCTGTCTGGGCTTTTGCCTCGGGGGCTGCCAGACCCAGCAAGCCATAGGCCGCAGGGGCCGTGACCCCCAGCGCGGTTACGCGTGTCATGAATTCGCGGCGGCTGAGTTTGCCTTCCTTGCACTCACTGGCATAAAGTTTGGCCGCGCGGTGCAACTCTGTTGCCTTGCGTTTCATATGTGTCATTCTCGATCTCCCTGTTGGTTGGTTCAGTGCTTATTCTGGGCACTGAGGTTTTTTTAATTCAAGCGTCCATGCAATTGCGTCTGCCTCGTGCAGAATATCGTCATATCTCTAGCGAAAAGCGACATCGCGTCGCTTTTCAACCTGAAGCAAATGGTGCTTCAGGTCAATCTCGGGGCGCACCTCCTTCAAAACTGTTGGGGTTGACGTAGTCACAAGGTGGATCCTGCATCTGCAAATGCAACGCATCCCCGTCAAAGGGGTTGGCACGCGCAATATCTTCATCAAAGGCAATGCCAAGGCCGGGTGCGTCGGGCGGGATGACAAAGCCATCCTCGACCCGCAGGCTATGGCCGATCAGGGGAAGGTGAAACTCCCCTCCCGTCTGGATGCATTCGATCATCAGCAAATTGGGGATCGAGGCGGCCAGATGGATATTCGCGGCCCATTCCACAGGCCCGGCATAAAGATGCGGCGCAAGCTGTGCGCCAAACACCTCGGCCATGGCGGCGATCTTCTTGACTTCCCATATCCCGCCCGCGCGGCCCAGCGCCGGTTGCAGGATGCTGGCCGCACCCGCGCGCAGCACCGCGCCAAATTCGGCCTTGGTGCATAGCCGCTCACCCGTGGCAACCGGAATACGCACGGCGCGCGCCACTTCGGCCATGCCTGCAATGTCATCGGGCGGGATGGGTTCTTCGAACCACAAGGGCTGATGGCGTTCCATCGCGGCCCCAAGGCGGATGGCGCCAGACGGGGTAAATTGCCCATGTGTACCCAGCAGAATATCCGCGCGCGTGCCGATGGCGGCGCGCACGGCGCCCAGCATGCGGTCGCACAGGTCAATATCGCGCATGCCGGGCTGGTGGCCGCCACGCATCGTATAAGGGCCGGCAGGGTCCAGCTTGATGGCGGTAAAGCCCTGATCGACCGCCGCCAACGCACTTTCGGCGGTCATTTCAGGGCTGGTCCAGAAATCAGCCTTGGTGTGATGGGGTAGGGGGTAAAGGTAGGTGTAGGCGCGCAGCTTCTCATTCATCATTCCGCCCAGCAATGCCCAGACAGGCCGCTCGCGTGCCTTGCCCAAGATATCCCAACAGGCAATTTCCAACCCCGAGAAGGCGCCCATGATCGTTGGGTCAGGCCGCTGGGTGAAGCCCGAAGAATAGGCGCGGCGAAACATCCGCTCTATATTTTCAGGGTTCTCGCCCTTGCAGTAGCGGTCAAACACATCGCTTATGACAGCCTGCATCGCGCGCGCACCGACGGCACTGGCATAGACTTCGCCATAGCCGGTAATGCCGCATTCCGTGACCAGCTTGACGATGGTCCAGTAGCGCCCGCCCCAACCGGGGGGTGGGGTTTCAACAAAGAATATCTCAAGCGCTTCCAGCTTCATGGTGCGCCCCTTTCGAATGCATCGAACAAGATCACGTTGCGCCGCGTGCCGCCTTTGGCGGTATCGGCAATCGCCTCATTGATCTGGTCCAGCCTGTAGCGGTTCGAGATCAACTCATCGAGTTTGAGCCTGCCTTGACGGTAATAGTCGATCAGCCGCGGGATATCGCGGCGCAAAACCGTGCCGCCCATTTTGGACCCCAGAAGCCGCTGTTCCTGATAGGCCACCATCATCGGGTTCAGGCGCATGTAATCGTCATTTCCGGTCATGCCTGCCATGATGATCGCACCCCCCGGCGCACATAGGCCGAGGGCTTGTTCATAAGCCACAACGGCCCCCACAGTGACAAAGACATAATCCGCACCGCGCCCATCGGTCAGTGCTGCGACCTGCGCGCGGACCTCCGGGTCGGCGGCAAGCACGCCGTCGGTCGCACCGAAATCACGCGCGGCGTCCAGTTTCTCGGGCGCGATATCCAACGCGATGATGCGCCGCGCCCCGGCCAGCCGTGCACCCTGAATGGCGTTCAGACCAACTCCGCCCGTGCCGATCACCACCGCTGTGGCCCCTGCCTGCATTTGCGCGGTGTTGAACACTGCGCCGACACCGGTAATGACCCCGCAGGCCAGCAAGGCCGCCACATCCATTGGAATGTCGTCAGGCAAAGGGGCAAGCTGGCTGGCATCGACCACAACTTTTTCAGCGAAGGCACCGGTTTTCATGCCCTGAGAGACAGGTGTGCCGTCAGGCAAGGCCAGCGGGGTATGACTTGCGCCTGCATGCTCGCAAATCGCGGGCCGCCCGTCAGCACAGCAGGCACATGTCCCGCAAGCCCGGATCAGCGTTACAAGAACTGGCTGGCCGAGGTGGTAATGGCCCACCCCGTCGCCAAGGCCAGTGACATAGCCTGCCGCTTCATGGCCGTAGACCGCAGGCAGGTTGCCGCCCCAAGCCCCTTCAATGAAATGCAGATCGGAGTGACAGATCGCGCAGGCTGCGAGTGTCACCTCGACCTCGCCCTTGCGCGGAGGCGCGAGCATTACCTCGGTCACGGTCAGAGGCGCGTTGAACTCAGTGCAAAGTGCAGCTTTCATAGATGGGGGGCCTTTGTCTGGCGGGGGGTCTGGCCTTGCGGCCAGATGCCTCCGGCGGGAGTATTTGGAGCAAGAAAATGTCAGCTTCGCATGCGTGACCCTGTCGGGTCAAACGGTGGATCGAGCGCGAGATATGCGGCGCGGCGCTGGCCCATGATTTCGACTTCGAACAGGTCCTTGTCCGGGCTTTTGGCAAGGGCGGCGGGGATATAGCCTTGGGCAAGCGACAGCCCGACATGATGGCCATAGCCCCCCGAGGTAACCCAGCCAACAACGCGCCAGTCGCCAATGATTGAGGGATGCGGTGCTGGCAGGGCCTCGCCTGTTGCGTCAAAGCGCGGCGCGCCGAAACCTTCGGGCGGTGTGATGGTGCCGTAATCTTGCGACACGCGCGCCCAGATCGGTGCGTCGGGGCTGGCATCGGCGCGGTCGGCGTCGATTACCAGCGAGACGCGGCGCAGGTAGGGGCCGTTCTCGCGTTCCTTCAAAGCAGCTTTGCGCCCGATGAAATCGGGCTTGTCATTGGCCACAAAGCGTTCCATCGCCCCCTCGATCGGGCCATAGATCGGGCGCAGTTCCGCAAACCATGTCGGGAAGTTCTTTTCAAACCGCATCGACAAGAG
>SLAT01000144.1 GCA_007126715.1 Roseinatronobacter sp. | reverse complement strand
TCAGCCCTTGCGCAGGGTGTCTTTCGCCTTGCCGATCTGCTTTTGAAACTTGCTGTCTGCCTGGCTGTTTTTGCCTTCAGACTCGCGTGACTTGTAGTCGCTTGGGGTTTTTGCCCCTTTCGAACCACCTCCCGCAGCTTTTTTCTTTGCATTTTTATCCATGCTCTTTTTCCTTTTCAAAGAGGGCGTTGACGTTTGGAAGCAACTTTAACGAAAGGCGTCCTTGGACTTTCCGAAGGCCTTTTGAACGGTACCTTCGGCTTTCTTCACCTTGCCCTTAGCCTGCAGATTCCGGTCATCTGTAACCTTGCTAATGGTCTCCTTGGCAGCGCCCTCGACCTGCTTCGCGCTACCCTTGATGCGGTCCTTGTCCATCCTTCGTTATCCTCGACTCGGGGCAGGTGGGGTTTGCTTCAGAGACTTGGCCCAGACATTCTATCGACAGTGGTTACGGGCGAGGTATTCCCCAAGACGTGCATGGGTGCCGCTGATCAGCAAAGCAGCAAGCGGCATCAGTGGCTGTATTGTTCGGACAACCAAAGTTACCGCTTCACTGCTTTTCCGGACGGTGTTCGTAAAGTCCCTCCAGATGGATTTATGGTGGCGCTGGATGGTGCCGCGCTCAGATATTCGCTGCGCGCGACCGACTAGCTCACTCATGCCGCTTAAAAGCGGCTGGCGCGCAGATCGGGTCACCGAAAGCCGAAATACCCCAAGATGAAGAGGACAATTACGATCAGTCCGACAATGTAGATGATCCGGTTCATGTCTATCCTGCCATTTAGTGGCGTATCGTGTCTCAACCGCCGTCACCTAGATATACCTGCATTCGGCAAACTGGTCACAACATGGATCAGTCCCGGCACATTCTTTTGCAAAAGCGCGTGCCGAGCAGGCAAAATCAAGGAAGAGAGAACAGATCATAGACTGATTTGTGTCAGCCTCAGACCTGCGCTGCTGTGTCATTGTGTAATTCAGCGACCGAATCCTCGCTCGCAAAGCCGTTGTCCCGACATCATCAAAACAACCGACCCCCTTTCAAAAGGCGGTGGCGCAGCGATGTTGCGCCGAAAGTCGCGGACGATAATCAAGGAAATCACAATGTCGATGACGTTCAAACTGGGCGCGACCCTGAGTGCCGTGCTTCTTGCTTCATCTGCCTATTCCGAGACAACTGCAACCGCCTTCACGGACTTGAACCTTCGTTCTGGGCCAGCAGTGTCTTATGAGATCATCGGCGTAATCCCGACGTCGCAAGCCGTGACGGTCGATGGCTGTCTTGAGGCATCCAACTGGTGCCGCGTGTCTTATGACGGCATGAGCGGATGGGCATCGGGCGACTATCTGACAGCGATGGTCGAAGCCCCGATTTATGACAATCGCGAAAGACTGGCAGTCGAAACAGTGACCTATGAGAGCAATCAGGATGCCACAGTTGGAGGTGGCGTGACAGGTGCGATTGCGGGCGGGCTAGTCGGTGGACCAGTGGGTGCCTTGGTCGGCGCTGCGGTTGGCCTGGGAATTGGCGCCGCGATCACACCGGAGGAACGTGTCACGACCTATGTCATGGAAAACCCGGTTGATCCGATTTATCTGGATGGCGAGATTGTCGTGGGTGCGGGCATCCCCGAAGCCGTGACACTGACTGAGGTTCCCGAGAGCGAATATTACTACGCCTATGTCAACGGCGCGCGTGTACTGGTGGAGCGTGAGCAGCGCCGCATCGTCTACATCGTGCGCTAGGCGCCGGTTTCGGAAATCGGAAATATGCAAAACAGCGGCCCGGAGTTCCAGGCCGCTGTTTCTGACGAGTATATTCAAGCAACATCACAGGTATGGCGGCGACCTCTGGTCGCGCGAAATAACACCGTCGCAAAAGCGCCTTGGTCCTGCGCAGTGTGACACGCTGTGCTTTCGTCCTTGGTGGCGCATCGCTCTTGCGGGATGTGATAAGTAGCTGCGGCAATGGCACAAGAGCAGGGCCAAGCTAATGCAGTGCAATGTCAGATCGGTGCCGCTTCAGATATTGGGGATAATCTTGCCCTGGTGTCGGATGCGGCAAGATGGTTCTAGTCGCCTGATCCGTCAGATCCGAGAAAGAAGGTCTGCACCAGAAAGAAAATCAGCACCGCGAAGGCGATGATCGGGCCGATCCCGGGTAGTTTCATGCTTTGTGGCAAGACGTTTTCCACGCTTAGCTTTGCAGCGGGGGCCGATGGCAGCAAGGCAACTAGCCCTGGAATCGTCGCGTGCGGATCTCGATTGCCTGCGGGTACATCGGGAAAACGGTCCAGAAGCACCTCAAGCCGGGCTTGCGCGCCAGCACTGGACAGCGCGGATAGCTCTGCGGCTTCGTCCCACGGGTCGCGTCCCAGACGCGCCAAGGCTGACAGGACACTGATGGTGTTGCCTGCCTGATCCTGACCAAGCACCGCATAAAGAAACCCATCGAATGGGGTGCCCCCCTGACGGAAATAATCCATTCTGGACATGCGATGCGCCCTTTCTTAGAAAAATCGAGGCTGCTAGACACAGCGCCCTGACAACCGCGCAGGCGTATCGAACAGGATATGCTCCATCTGGTCGAGCATTTCTATGCGATGATTCAGGCAGTGCTGCTAATCCAAATCAGTGTTCCGCGCGATCAGGCTATTTTTCAGGTAAGAAACCACATGCGCTAACGTCGATCAGTTTCGACAGTGATTATTGGATGTAGGATTTGATTGAATCTACAGGGTCAGGCTGTGCCATGGCGACGATGTGCGCAGTATCTCGGCCCTTGCCCCGGCGCGACTGCACAAGGATATCCCTGAATGCCACTTATCAATCTGATCGTCACACTTGTCGTTGTCGGCGTTCTGCTATGGCTGGTGAACACCTACATCCCGATGGACCGCAAGATCAAATCGATCCTGAATGCTGTCATTGTGATTGCAGTTATCCTGTGGCTGCTGAGTGTCTTCGGTGTTTTGGGCAATATGACCGGTATTCGGGTCGGTGGTTGACTTCGGTTTTTCGCGTTGGCCCGACTGTCACAGTAATCCCGTTGCGTAGGGGGCGTTCTGTCTTGCGCCACTGATGGTGCATTCCAAAGGAAGCCTGACGATGGAAATCCGAACGACCTGGTCCAAGCTAACCTTCCAGCGGTCATTTTCACTGCCTGGGTCGGATGCCGTTTTTCCTGCTGGCGATTATGACTTTGTGATCGAGGAAGAGCGCCTGCAAGGGCTGACATTCGACGCCTACCGCCGCATCAATGCATTCTTGGAGGTCGTTCCAGACCCGCGCTTTCCCAGTCAGACAGAACTGCGTCCTGTCACAGACGCTGATCTTAAAATGGCCCGGCGTCAGGTTCTCGATCCGGCTGTTGGGTCCTCGAACCACACAGATGCGGACAGTGCCCCGCTCAGGGAAAGACCATGACATCTGTTGATTGGCTTAACTCAGGTCTTGCTGGAATGGCCGCTGGCGGTGCGATCATGTCTGGCATCAGCGTCACCACGGTTGGATGGATGGCAAGCCTTCAGGCCGACACCATTGCGAAGAAACCGCCCATAGAACAGGAAAAGCCCGAGATTGCGCCAATTGGTGCGGAAATATCTGTCTACGCCCCAGTGCGCGGCGGCCCATCTGACCCCGATCTGGCAAGCGGGCGGCAAGGGCAGGCAGGGGGCGCTGATGGTCCTTGATCTGCCAGATAGCCCTTCGCAAAACAACGTTGGCAAGCAGGTGAGCGGATTGCCCGCGGCAAATCGGTTTGGTTTGTCCCGAAGCCCCCTGACGGCTGGCGGCCTCGCCAACAGTGGGGCAAGCGAAACACAGGCCGCATATCCCCGCATTGGCTATTCGCGGCCGCGTCCCAGAACACCTGCTCGCGCAGAAATAGACGACCAATCTGACAGAAACGAGCAGATACAGGAACGAAACGGAATCTGGGTCGTCACGATCGGAGGCATCTGGCAGGGGGATTATATCAAGCGTGAACACGCCGTCGCCGCGGTGAAAGCTGCGGGATACACACTGCATTGCGAACATAGATGAAGCCTTTTGCAACTCTGCCATCTCTGCGACAGTCTTTCGCGGTTTGGGTGGTATCATGCTGATAAGCCTTGGATGCCGGCTGGAGTTCCACCTCCCACAGCCGACCCCGTTGATTGCGATGCTGAATGTTCATAGCACCCGTTTCAACGACATGGTGCAACAGGATGATCTCATCACTTATCCTCGTACTCCGATTTCAGGTTACCGCGATGGGTTCGGAAACTTTTGCACGCGAATGCTGGCGCCTGCGGGCAATTTCGTAATGTCTGCGAATGGGGCCTTTCGTGACACAGGCCAGCCTGATCCTGTCGATCTTTTGGCGCATCAGCACGAAGTGCAGGACTTGCCATCTGATACGCTCGTCTATCTTCTGGGCAGCCGCTATTGCGATACCGACCTGCTGTCGGATCAAGCATGGCAGGTATTTGCGCAGACTGACCCCGGATGGGCAAGGGTGCAGGCCATCTGCGATTTCGTTCAGGCGCATGTAAGATTTGGCTATCATCACGCAAAGGCAACGCGGACAGCATCTCAGACCCTTGCAGAAGGCGTGGGCGTCTGCCGCGACTTTGCGCATCTGGCCATAACGCTTTGCCGCTGCATGAATATTCCGGCGCGCTATTGCACCGGGTATCTCAGCGATATCGGAGAGCCGCTGCCGCACCCTCCGGGCGACTTTGCGGCCTGGATGGATGTGTATCTCGATGGTCAATGGCATATGTTCGATCCGCGCAACAATGCGCGCCGCTATGCGCGGTTTCTTGTCGCGCGGGGTCGCGATGCCGCAGATGTGCCGCTGACGCAGACCTTTGGCGCCGCCACGATGACAAGCTTCAAGGTCTGGACTGACGAGGCTTGCCAAGATGCGGGATAGACAAGGATCATATCCCCTGATCGACAGGACGGCAGATACGGGCATACCCGCAGCCAATTGCCTTTATATTCCAGCACCATGATACACGGGTGCATAGGACCAGCGAATAGCTGGCCCGACAGCGCCCAAAAGGCCATTTCCTGATGGAACGCTTAACAAAGACATCCGAAATGCGCGGGATGTTCAGACGCAAATCCGCATCTAGCCCGCGATTTGTGATATCACATGCCTGACCCGATGCGAGGACCGCAAGCCATGACCAACGTTTACCCAGAAAAGATAAGCCCCTCCAGATCTCCGCGTGACGTGCCAACCGTGCGCGCCTGTCTGCGTTGCAAAACCGTGTTTCAAAGCGAAGGCTTTGGCGAACGGGTCTGCCCGCGCTGCAAAGGATCGGCGGTCTGGAAATCTTCCATGCCCACGCGCGGCGATGGGACACGTCAGCGTTAAACATGCCCGAAATTCGCATTATCCATAAAACTGCCTATGCATATCAATCTCAGGTTTCGCTAGGCCCGCACCGGATGATGCTCCGCCCCAGAGAGACGCGCGAGCTTAAGCTACTATCCTTTGACCTGCATATATCGCCTGAAGCTGAAGTAACCTGGGCCCATGATGTCGCCGGCAATTCCATTGCGACAGCCTATTTTCAAGCCATGTCGGATCACCTTGAAATCGAAAGTACGATGTCGCTGGCGTTAAGCAGCCCGCAATGGCCCGTTTTCGCGATTGCTCCTTCGGCCCAGAACTACCCCTTCCGCTACTCTGATGCAGACTGGACTGATCTTGGAGCGCTTGCCCTGCCGCAATATGCCGATAGCGCAGGCCGTCTAAGGGCCTGGGTCGAGCGTTTCGTGATGCGATACCCCACAGATACGCTTTCGTTGCTCAAGGATGTCAGCAACGGCGTTTCCGAACAGATCGCCTATCAAAGCCGCGAGGATATGGGCACGCAAGGTCCATTGGAAACTCTGGATCGCGGTTGGGGGTCGTGCCGCGACTTTGCCGTTCTGTTTGCTGAAGCCGTCCGCACGTTGGGCTTTGGCGCGCGGATCGTTTCAGGCTACATGTTTGATCCGATGCAGACCCTCGTGGGATCGGCGGGGCAAGGGTCCACCCATGCCTGGGTCGAGGTATTCGTCCCCGGTGCAGGCTGGATCTCCTTCGATCCGACCAACCGTGCCGTAGGCGCGGCCAACCTGATCCCGGTGGCCGTCGCGCGCCATATCTCACAGGTGGCGCCAGTGACGGGTAGTTTTCTGAACTTGCAAGGACATCTGGCACGCATGGATGTTTCCATCACGGTCGAGGCAATAAGCGCCTGACAGCAGCCTTGGTGACACCGACTTGGATTCACAAGGCCGCATATTTTCAGACCTTGGAAGCGGTGACCTGCCATTGAACTGTCATCCAGCCGCGACCGGGGTCCGGTTTGCGGGGATCAGATCACATCTGTCTCGGGGCGCAGGAAAAGGCCCAAGGAACGCAGGGAAGAGCACTGAGGCGCTGGTGAAAACCGATTCGGTGGTCCTGGATGAGCCGGGATGCCTGCCGTTCTGCGCCTCTGGCGGTGCCTTGCTCTTCCATCGTCTGAGCAAACTTTATGAGCGCACCAGTGTCATCATCACCACGAATTTGATCTTCGCCGATTGGGCGACGATCTTTGGAGATGCGAAAATGACCACCGCGCTTCTCGATCGCCTCACCCATTGACGCCACATTCTGGAGACCGGAAACGACAGCAATCGTTTCAACGCCAGCTCCGAGATAGCGAGAAAGAAACGGAAGGAGGTAACAGCATTGACGCGCAGAACATAACAACCGAGTGGGTCAGATCTCGGTGATAATCAACAATCCTGATCCTTGGCAATTTGTTCAAACTCGGGATTAGGCGCGCGTTTTCAGTCCTTTATGCGCGACTGGGGCAGGTGTCGGGCGAAGTTCTGGTTCCCATCATCATGATCATGGCAGTGATCGGTGCCTTTGCCGCTCGGGGTGACCCGGTGGATGTTTATATGATGCTGGGCCTTGGATTTATCGGCTTTCTGATGCGCCGTGTGGGCATACCAGAGGCACCGCTGGTGATCACCTTCCTGATTGCACCGCTTCTGGAAGAAATCCTGCGCCGCGCGCTTTTGATCAGTCGTGGTGACTGGGGGCGCGCTGTTGGCTCTGCACTGGGGATTGCGG
>SLAT01000104.1 GCA_007126715.1 Roseinatronobacter sp. | reverse complement strand
CGATCCTGCCACCTTGCGGCGGGCGCAGCCCCGCGATGCAGCGCAGCAGCACCGATTTGCCTGTTCCCGACCCGCCGACCACGCCCAAAACCTCGCCGCGATACACATCAAGGTCCAGATTGTCATGCACGACTGTCGCGCCGAACTGGTTGCGCAGGCCCCGCAGGGATATGACCACATCGCGCGCCATCAGATCCCCATGATCGCAAAAAAGACCGAGAACAGCGCGTCCGCCACGATCACCATGAAGATTGCCCGCACCACTGCCGCCGAGGTCTGCGCGCCAAGGCTTTCGGCATTGCCGCCCACCTGCATACCCGCATGGCATCCAATAACGCCGATAATCATCGCAAAGACGGGCGCTTTCACGAAACCGACCAAAACATGGTCGACGCTGGTATCTTCCAGCAGGCGCGTCAGGAACATACCCGGCGAAATGCCCAGCTCGATCCACGCCATCATAGCCCCGCCAAACAGGCCCATCACATTGGCAATCGCGCCCAGAATGGGCAGCGTGATCAGCAAGGCCAGAATGCGCGGCACGAACAGTGCTGTCGCGGGATCAATCGCCAATGTGCGCATGGCGTCAATCTCTTCGCGCATTTTCATTGAACCGATGGCAGCGGTGAAGCTGGACGCTGTACGCCCTGCGACAATAATCGCAGTCAGCAAGATGCCCAATTCACGCAAGATCGAGATGGCGATCAGATCGACGACAAAAATCTCTGCCCCGAACTGGCGCAATTGCACCGAGCCTTGAAACGCCAGCACAACACCAATCAGAAACCCCATCAAGGCCACGATGGGAACAGCTTTCCAGCCGACCTGATCGCAGTGATGCACCAGCGCCGTGACGCGAAATTCGGACGGGTGCCGCAGCAGATACCCCAGACGGGCCAGAAACAGACCCAGCATCGCGACCAATTCCAGCAGGAACAAACCCGCACCTGCGACCATGCGGCCAAGCCGCTCAAGCAGGTCAGTCGCACCCAAACGAGCGGCGCGCACCGGCTCTGGCTTTGGCATAGCCGCGGAGACGCGGTCGATCAGCGCCGCATGGTCAGGCTTCAGGTTGACGAAATCAAACGCCGCGCCCGCCGCCTCGGTATTCAACCGCAGCTTTTGCAGCAGATAGGCACCCGCCGTGTCCAGTCCCTCAAGCCCGGACATGTCCAGCACCACATCGCCTGAACCCTCAAGCTGGTGCAATTGCACCGTCGCCTCTGAAATATCCCTGACCTTCAACACACCTGACAAGTGCCAGCCTTCACCGTCGCGCGTGACGCGCGGCTTGTGCGCGGCCTTATCGCCACGAAATTCACGGTCTGTGTCGGCAGAAACGCTCAAGGATACCTCGTAACCTCTTTGGAAAAATAACCATATCTGGTCGGACTTGCGCTTGCCAGTACACATGAAGCATTGCCAGCGAGCGATACATAAATGTGACGGCGGCTTGCGAGCAAGCCCACCTGAATAGCCATACCACCCTATCTTGTCTTTTCACCAGCAGTTGCAAGCTGTTGGCTCCTCCGCGCTCTTTAATCGCCCCAGAGCGGGCAAAAAAAAGCGTGACGCCTGCCCTCTGCGCGGCACTGTTATGATGACAGCCCTTCACAATGTGTTGCGATCACCGCAGAGTGCCGCGAGAGCCATCAACAGAGGTGCAGAATGCGAAAAACTGCGATCATAACGGGCGCTGGCAGCGGAATCGGGCGCGCCGTGGCGCTGGAACTGGCGGCGCATGGCTGGTCCGTAGCCTTGACGGGCCGCAGGCAGGGCGCGCTTGAACAGACGGCGCAAGCCGCGCAGGGCGAAACCCTTGTTCACGCCGCAGATGTCACGGATCCACGCGCTGTTGCAACGATGTTCGATACCGTGATCGAACATTGGGGCCGGGTGGACCTGCTGTTCAACAATGCGGGCATATTTCCGCCCGTCGTCCCGCTGGAAGACCTCGACCTTGAGACATGGCGCGCTGTGGTCGATGTGAACCTGAATGCTGCCTTTTATTGCCTGCAAGCCGCGTTTCGCGTGATGAAGGCGCAAGACCCGCGCGGGGGGCGAATTATCAACAATGGCTCTATCTCGGCCCATGCGCCGCGGCCATATTCTGCGCCATATACAACAACAAAACACGCCATAACCGGTCTGACGAAATCGGCCGCGCTGGACGGGCGCGCATATGGGATCGCTGTGGGACAAATAGATATCGGAAATGCTGCCAGTGACATGACTGAAGCAATGGCGCAGGGGGTTTTGCAACCTGACGGCACCCGAAAGAGCGAGTCTGTGATGGATGTCGCCCATGTGGCACGCGCCGTGGCACAGATGGCGGCACTTCCGCTAGAGGCGAATGTCCTTTTCACCACCATCATGGCTACGGATATGCCGTTCATTGGGCGGGGATAGCGGTGCATCCTACCTTGTAACGACAAGCCAGCCCGCTCCTATTGGGCTTGACTTGCCTTACCCGAAACGTATCTTAGAATAATTCTAAAAGGTGTGGCATGTCAGACCCGACGGTTCTTCTTGTCTTTATCGCTGCCGCGATAACTGCCATCGCAACGGGGTTGGGGGCATTGCCGCTTCTGGCGCTGCGAAAGGTCACCCCACGCGCGCTGGCTTATGGCAATGCTGTTGCCGCAGGTCTGATGCTGGCTGCGACATTTTCACTTGTAGTCGAAGGGTTCGAATTCTCTGGCCCCCGGACGATTCTGGGCCTTTTGCTTGGTCTGGGCGGCATCTGGCTGGCGAAATTGTATTTTGACGGCAAGGATGGCGTGTCCATTGCCAATACCAATGGGGCCGATGCCCTGAAAATCCTGCTTATCATGGGCGTTATGACCGTGCATTCCGCAGCCGAAGGCGTGGGGGTTGGTGTCGCCTATGGCAGTGGGCGCGAATTGGGCGATTTCATAACCATCGCAATTGCGCTGGTGATGGTGCCACGCGGGGCCAGCGTGGCCAAGGCCGCATGGTGGGCGGTCCTGTCTTCCGCGCCACAACCATTGCTGGCGGTTCCCGCCTTCCTGTTCGTGCTGGCCTTCGCGCCAGTCCTGCCTGTCGGACTGGGCTTGGCAGCGGGCGCAATGCTATGGATGATTTTTTCGGAATTGCTGCCTGAAGCAACGGAAGGGGTCGACAGCTCGAATGTCGGGGTAATCGTCACGCTGGCCTTCACCGCAATGATGGCCGTGACACTGGTTTTGGGATAATCAGCCATTGCCCTGCGCCCTGCTCTGCCCCATATCTGACGCATGTTGAAACTGACCCCATTACTGATCCTGCTGGCCTATGGTCTGGTCATGTACTGGTTCTCTGCCTGGCGCACCAAGCAGGAGCTGGATACCAAATCGTCCCCGCTTGCAGATGCCCGCCTCAAGAAGCTGACGGACCGCATGGCAGATGCCGTGGGTGTGGACAGGGTGATTGTGCATATCTACGAGATCGAGCCTGTGAACGGGCTGGCAGCGCCAGACGGTCGAATTTTTATAACACGCGGATTTTACAACAAATACAGACAGGGAGAAGTGTCTGCCGAAGAAATGGCAAGCGTGATCGCGCATGAATTGGGCCATGTCGCTCTGGGCCATACGCGCAAACGGATGATTGACTTTTCAGGCACCAACGCGATCCGAATGGCGCTTGCGACAGTGTTCAACCGTTTCATACCGGGGCTGGGCGTAATTATCGCCAATTTTATCACCACATTGCTGATGGCGCGGCTGAGCCGCGATGACGAATATGAGGCGGACGCCTATGCTTCGGCCCTGCTGGTCAAGGCAGGGATCGGGCTGGAGCCGCAGAAATCATTGTTTCGCAAACTCGAAAAGCTGGTCGGCATGGGCGGAGGCACTCCGGCATGGCTGCTAAGCCACCCCAAGTCGGAAGAGCGTATCCGCGCGATTGAAGAAAACGAACAGCGCTGGAAACTATCGCCCGAGACCTGAATACAAGCAAGACAAGGGGGGCGTCCCTTGCCCCCATTGAGGGGGCCACGGGCCGCGTCGGGACTTGCGCCCTCCGGTCCGCGCATCAGTCAAACGACGACCCCGGCCCCTTCGGTCGAATCGCCAACTGTCGCACGGAACGCTGCGAATAATTCACGTCCGATGCCGAAATCATTGCCGCTGAGATCCACCTGCACCGGGCTGCGGCTGTCGAAATCTGCCTCCAGCACATCCAGCCGCCCCGCGACCGCATCAAGCCGCACCAGATCACCCTCGCGCAGTTTGGCGAGCGGCCCGCCCTTTGCCGCCTCTGGGGCGACATGGATCGCAGCAGGCACCTTGCCGCTGGCACCTGACATACGACCATCGGTTACGAGCGCAACTTTCAGCCCGCGATCTTGCAAGACCGACAGGATCGGAGTCAGCGAGTGTAGTTCCGGCATCCCGTTTGCCGCAGGCCCCTGAAACCGCACGACGACAATCGTATCTTCGGTAATTTCACCTGCCTGAAAAGCCGTCTTGACGCTGATCTGATCGTGGAAGATGCGTACGCGCGCTTCGATCACGTGGCGCGACGGGTCTACTGCCGAGGTCTTGATCACCCCCTGCCCCAGATTGCCCGCAAGCTGGCGCAACCCGCCACTGCTCTGGAACGGGGTCGAAGCCGGGCGCAAAATGCGGTCATTCAGGCTTTCGCCAGCCCCATCTTCCCAGACCAGTGCGCCGTCTCGCAATTTGGGTTCCTGCGCGTAGCGGCGCAATCCGTCACCTGCGATTGTGCTGACATCGTCATGCAACAAGCCTGCCTCTAGCAATTCGCCGATCATGTAACCAAGGCCACCCGCCGCATGAAAATGGTTCACATCGGCCAGACCGTTTGGATAGACCTTGGCCATCAGAGGCACGGTTGCCGAAATATCGGCGAAATCTTCCAGTGTCAGTTCGATCCCGGCTGCGCGCGCCATGGCAGGCAAATGCAGCACCAGATTGGTCGACCCGCCTGTAGCCATCAACCCGACAATGCCGTTCACGAAGGCACGCTCATCCAGCACTTGCCCGGCAGGGCGGTAGTCATTGCCTTGCGCGGTAATCGCCAGCGCGCGCTCGGTCGCGGCCACGGTCAGCGCTTCGCGCAACGGTGTGCCGGGGTTGACGAATGCCGCGCCCGGCATGTGCAGGCCCATGAACTCCATCAGCATCTGGTTGGTATTCGCGGTGCCGTAGAAGGTACAGGTGCCGGGGCCATGATAGCTGGCCATTTCGGCGGCCATCAATTCCTCTCGCCCGATCTCTCCTTGTGCGAATCTCTGGCGGACCTTGGCCTTCTCGTCATTGGGCAGGCCGCTGGTCATCGGGCCTGCCGGAATGAAAACAGACGGCACATGGCCGAAGGTCGCCGCAGCGATGACCAACCCCGGAACGATCTTGTCACAGACCCCCAGCCAGACCGCCGCATCAAAACAGTTATGCGACATCGCCACCCCGGCAGACAGCGCGATCACATCGCGCGAGAACAGCGACAACTCCATCCCCGGCTGCCCTTGGGTGACCCCGTCGCACATGGCAGGAACGCCGCCCGCAACCTGTGCCGTTCCACCCGCGCTGCGCGCGGCACGGCGGATGATATCGGGGTAATGCTCAAAGGGCTGATGCGCCGAGAGCATGTCATTATAGGCCGTGACAATGCCCAGATTGGGGGCGCGCCCTTGTGCAAGTTCGGATTTATCCGCTTCCATCGCCGCATAGGCATGGGCCTGATTTCCGCAACTTAAATGCGCGCGCGCCGGACCCGCTTGCGCGGCGGCCTGCATACGCTCCAGATACGCCGCCCGACGCTGTGCCGAGCGCGCGCGGATACGCTCTGTGACCGCGGCAATTCTTGGGTTCAGGGGCATGATTGGTTCCTCCATCGTGCAAGACGAATACTCGACTTGGGGTTCATATAGCCAGTTAGCGCTAACAATTCAATCACTCTACAGCCATGCATTAACCGCATGACGGACCTTCCGAATTGGTCATGGCGATGCTGCACCGCAGCACATATCTTTGGTGCAGGAAAATAAAGAAAGCAAAACCCATGTATGACATGACAAAATCAGAACCGCTTATCATCGACACACTGCAAATCGAAGCAGAGGCGCGCAGGATGCGTGCGGAAGTCGTCGCTCAGGGGCTGTCGGCCCTGGGGCAGAAGATCGCGCGCTTGCTGGCGGGAACATTTGGAAGCACCGCACGCAGCTAACGCATCGCAAGGGGCAGGCTTTCCAATTGCCTGCGTCTGGCATATGGCACGGTGCATAGCCATCAAGGATTGCCATCATGCCCGACTACCCGACGATTCGCCTCAAGCCCAAGGCCGAAGCCCGCGCCATTCGCCACGGCTTCCCTTGGGTTTTTGCTGATGAGGTGGTCACTGACAGGCGCACTCGTGCTCTGACCCCCGGTAGTTTTGCAGTGCTTGAGGATGCAGAGCGCCGCGCGCTTGGTTTGGTGACGGTCAACCCCGGATCCAAGATCATTGGCCGGATTATGGATCGCGACACCGAAGCCTCCATCGATCAGGACTGGATCAGCGCCAAGCTGCGCCACGCGCTGGAGCATCGCAGCCGACTGCATGACACACCCTATTACCGCTTGATCCATGCAGAGGCAGATGGCTTGCCGGGCGTGGTGATAGACCGTTTCGGACAGGCTGCTGTCATCCAGCCCAACGCGGCATGGGCAGAAACGCATGTCGCGCTTATTGCGGATGCGCTGCATTCTGTCACGGGTGTTGAATGTATCGTCAAGAATGGCACTGGCCGTTCGCGCAGCCTTGAGGGGCTGGGCGAGGACACCACCATACTGCGCGGCACACTTGACGGCCCTGTATCAGTGCCCATGAATGGGGCGACCTATATGGCCGATCTGCTGGGCGGGCAGAAAACGGGCCTGTTTTTCGACCAGAGGCCCAATCATGCCTTCGCTGCGCGCTTGGCAAATGGTGCGCGCGTGCTGGATGTGTTCAGTCATGTTGGGGGGTTTTCCTTGGCTGCACTCGCTGCGGGCGCGACCCATGCGCTGGCGGTCGACAGCTCTGCCCCCGCGCTGGAACTGGCAACACGTGGCGCGCAGGCAAGCGAAGTAGCGGCACAATTCGAAACCCGTCAGGGCGATGCTTT
>SLAT01000305.1 GCA_007126715.1 Roseinatronobacter sp. | reverse complement strand
TTGCCAAGCCGTAAAATGTACCCAACAGACCCAGAAAGATCAGAAGTGAGATGATATAGCGCGTTATGTCGCGCAACTCGTCCAGCCGTGTCGCCACTGAGTCCAGAATGGAGGATGCAGAGCTGGACCCGATCTGACTGCCACGCCCGCGCCCCCGCAGCAATGCCGCCAACGGCACCAGCAAGGCAGGCGGAACGGTCGCTTCGTGTCCAGGGGTGCCCGCCGCAAACCCCTCGATCCAGATGATCGAGCGGTTTAGCTGGATGAGCTGCCAGAATGTGGCAAAGACCCCCACAATAAAAACAAAGAAGATGAAACCGTTCAGCCAGACATTGGCGAGGAAAATTCCTGAGACTGCTGGCAGCGCAAACCATGTCCCAACCGCAACAAGCGCGAGGACGACAAGCATCATCACGATCTGGCGCACTGGGCGGGAAAACTGTGTCTGCACCCCAATTTGGGATCTGGCCATGATCGGGCGTCCTGATCCTCTTGTGACTGGTCTCACACTAGGTCAGTCTTGAGGCCCTGCCAACAGGCATTTATCCGCTCAAGACAAATATTCTTGAATGTGCTCAATGCACAAGCGCGACAAGCCTGCCCGCCCCTTGGCCGAACAACTGCACCGCCGCTCAAAGAGCGGTATATACCACGCGTGCGGATTGCGTTCGCCCCTGACCAAAGACTGCGGCTATTTCTCTGGCGAGGTGCCGGTCGCAAGACTATGTCACGAGGGGGTCGTTTGCGCGGGGTCGTTCCGCGGGACATATCTGCCGTGCAGGTGCTTTTAGCTGCGCGGAGTCAAGGCCGAAGGCCGCCGCGACTCAAAGGGCCGCCCCCACGGCACGGCGATTGGGCTGCCACCTGCGCACATATCTGCTCTTTCGCGGATTTGGCCAGCATAAAGCGCTACAGATTGAATCTTCGATCACCGCACCGTGGCCCGACGCTGCGCGACTTCGCGCAAACATCAACCGTCCTCAAAGCCCTCGATGCGGGTATCGTGTGTCAGATGAGGATCACGCGCCGGATTTGCGCGCGGCCATTGACGCGGCAAACCGTTCGAACAGATAGAAACTATCCTGAGGGCCGGGACTGGCCTCTGGATGGTGCTGTACCGAGAATACCGGGCGATCCGTCATCCTGATCCCACAATTCGATCCGTCGAACAAAGAGGTATGCGTCTCGATCACATTTTTGGGCAAGGTCTGGCTGTCCACAGCAAACCCGTGGTTCATCGAAGTGATCTCGACCTTGCCGGTGTCATGATCCTTGACCGGATGGTTGGCACCATGATGGCCGTGATTCATCTTGATGGTCTGCGCCCCCAGCGCCAGCGCCAGCATCTGGTGCCCAAGGCAGATGCCGAAAACCGGCAGATCTGCGGCCAGAACATCGCGGATCATTGGCACGGCATATTCGCCAGTGGCCGCCGGATCGCCCGGACCGTTCGACAAGAACACACCATCCGGGCTTAGCGCCAGCACATCTTCGGCAGTGGCGGTGGCGGGCAGCACCGTCACATCGCACCCGGCAGAGGCAAGACAGCGCAGAATGTTGCGCTTTGCGCCGTAATCAATTGCGACAACCTTATGCACGGGCGCTGTCTGGCGGGTATATCCTGCGGGCCAGGCCCAACGCATCTCATCCCAACGGTAGGACTGCGCACAGGTGACATCGCGCGCCAGATCCAACCCGACAAGCCCTTTCCAGGCGCGTGCTTTCGCGACCAGCGCCTCAATGTCGAAATTTCCGTCCGGGTCATGCGCAAGCGCCACATGCGGCGCGCCCTGCTGGCGGATAGCCCGCGTCAAGCGGCGCGTGTCGATCCCGCCAATGCAGATCCGCCCGCGTTTTTGTAGCCAGCTCACCAGATCCTCAGCCGCACGCCAGTTTGAGGGAACCGTAGGGTCCCATTTGACCACCATGCCCGCTGCGACGGGATCCTGAGTTTCGTCATCATCAGGGTTTACCCCGACATTGCCGATATGCGGGAAGGTAAAGGTCACGATCTGACCGGCATAGGACGGATCTGTCATGATCTCCTGATAGCCGGTCATGGCTGTGTTGAAACACAACTCGGCCACGGTTTCGCCAGTTGCGCCGAAACCTCGGCCATAAAAAATGGTCCCATCGGCCAAGGCAAGGCACGCAGTGGGCTTGAAGGTCTGGGCAGACATGGGCGCGTCTCCGTCTGTTCGGATTTGCGCGCACCTCTAAGGCGCGCGCGCAGGAGAATCAAGGCGAACCGGCCTTGCCTCGCATTTGTTCTGTCAAATTTCATGCTGCGCCCAATGCGCTTGCCGCGCTCTGCGCGCGCCTGTAGTCTGGAACGCTTGATCCTTAATGCTGACAGGAGCGACCAGATGTCCTTGCGTGACAAGATTTCGAGCGAACTCAAGACCGCAATGAAAGCGCGGGATACTGAGCGGCTGGCCACGCTGCGGCTGATCAATGCCGCCATAAAGGACCGAGAGATTGCCGCGCGCGGCGATCAGGGCGTCAGTGAATTGACGGATGCCGATCTGACCGCAGTACTGACCCGCATGGTCAAACAGCGTCGTGATTCGGCCCGCGCCTATGAAGAAGCCGCAAGGCTGGATCTGGCCGAGAAGGAAACCGCTGAAATTGCGGTGATCGAAAGTTTCCTTCCGCGTCAGCTGACCGATGATGAAGTGAGTGCTGCGATCGAAAAGGTCATAGCGCAAACCGGTGCCAGTTCTGTGCGCGATATTGGCAAGGTTATGGCCGCGTTGAAAGCAGACTATGCAGGGCAAATGGATTTCGGCAAGGCCGGAGGGCTGGTCAAACAAAAGCTGGCCTGAGCCTGACGCACTTGGCATTTCCAGAGCAGCGCTATCTTGTTGCCCTCCACAGGAGGAAAACAGATGAAAATGTCACATGCTACATTGCTGGCCACATGCGCAATTCTGGTCGCAGCGCCCGGCATGGCCGAGAATTTCGAATACTCTGTCGGTGACACCGTATTCGAGGGTTATGTCGCCATGCCAGAGGGCGAAGCGCGGGGAACGGTTCTGATCGTCCATGATTGGGACGGGCTGAACGACCATGAAATCGCTCGTGCGGATGCGATGGCCGAAGCGGGTTTTGTCGGTGTCGCGCTGGACCTGTTCGGACGCGATGCCGTGCTGGACGGGATTGACGATTACCGCCGTGAAACCGGCGCGCTTTATGGCAATCGGGAAGAGTTTCGCGCCCGGATCGCAGCCGGCGCCGAAGCCGCTGGCGCCTTGGCGAATGTGCCTGAGCAAATGGTGCTAACCGGCTATTGCTTTGGGGGTGCCGCCGCGCTGGAAGGCGCGCGCGCAGGCTTCGACATGGCTGGATTTGTCAGCTTCCACGGCGGGCTGGGTACGCCCGAAGGTCAGGATTACAGCGCGACCGCGGCACCTGTCTTGGTGCTGCACGGCTCTGCCGATCCCGTGTCGGGCATGGCGGATCTTGCGGCCCTGATGGACGAGTTGCGCGAAGCCGAGGTTCCTCATGAATCACGCATATTCGGAGGGGCGCGGCATTCCTTCACGGTTGAAGGATCCAATGACTGGGATCCAGATGCCAATGCCAAGGCAGAGGCTGCCTTGCTGGAATTTCTCGACGAAGTTTTCTGAACTTCAGACAGAATAGCGCGCTTCCGTCATCGAATCCTGACGCAGGCGCGTTTCAAAAGCCAGCGAGATATGCTGCTTCAACGCTTCATATGCGCGGTCGCTGTCTCCAGCGGCGATCGCCTCTACGATCTTGTGATGCTCTTCAAGGGTTTGAAGGCCACGCCCCTCAAAGGATAGGGATGTGGTGGCAAGCAACGCCATTGAGCGGTGCACAAGATCAAGTTGCTGCACAAGATAGCGGTTATGCGATGCAAGGTGGATCTGTTTGTGAAACCGTTTGTTGGCACGACTGAGCGCCTGAGGGTCATTTATCAACGCACGATCTTCTTCGATCATTCCACGCAAAAGGCGCACTTCTTCTTGAGTGGCATGACGTGCCGCCAGTCGCGCAGCAAGCCCTTCCAACTCTGACCGGACGACATATAATTCCGCCAACTGGTTGTGGTCTAGCGATGCCACTATCAGCGACCTGCCATCGCGTGTCAGCAGTGATTGTGTCTCAAGCCGTTGAAGAGCCTCACGAATCGGGGTGCGCGATACTCCGAAACGTTCTGCCAACTCGGATTCCACCAGCCGGTCACCGGGTTTGTACGTGCCCAGATCAATCGCCTCCAGGATCAGCGAATAGGCATCTTTCAGGGGTTTTGTCTCGGTCATGTCTTGCTCATTATCATTTTGGGTTACAAAAGACGGGATCGCGCCCGATGACAAGCCCTTGTGCCTTGCTCTTTAACATTTTCCCGGTAGTGTTTCCGCTATGCCAGCAGAATATTTCACAGATGTGCGTGACTGGGTCTTTGATCTGGACAACACGCTTTACCCACCACAAATGCGTCTTTTCGACCAGATCGAGGTCCGAATGGTCAGCTATGTGATGGACGCGCTTGGTGTCACACAGTCAGAGGCGAACCATCTGCGCAAAACCTATTGGGAACAATATGGCACGACACTGGCCGGGCTTATGCAAGAACACGGGGTCGACCCGGTGCCCTATATGCAACAAGTGCATGATATCGACTTCTCGGTTCTCAGCCCTGATGTGCAATTGCGCGACCATATCGCAGCCCTGCCCGGTCGCAGGATAATCTATACCAATGGTTCTGCCGACTACGCCTTGCGCGTGATCGAAGCGCGTGGGCTGAGCGGCCTGTTTGATGCGGTCTACGGGGTCGAGCATGCCGGCTATCGCCCCAAGCCAGAACATGACGCATTTGCACAAGTTTTTGCGCTGGACGGGCTGGACCCCGCTTTTGCTGCCATGTTCGAGGATGACCCACGCAATCTGGCGACTCCGTTTCAAATGGGGATGCGCACAGTGCATGTCGCGCCAGAGCGGTTGGACGCGCCCCATATTCAGCACCACACAGACGATTTGACCGCGTTCCTGTCAAAACTGCGCCCCTGACCGCTCCGCCCCCATCGTGTTGATGCGCGACAATGTGTCATGCTGCGCTGCAGCAAATAAAACCTTATACAGGGCCTCAAATTTTCGGAGGAAAAAATGATGACACACGCAGCAACCCAACCCACCGCCACGGCACCCGCCTTGCCAAAATCACTTGCCAATGAGCCTTGGGGCATCTGGGCCGCGATTATCTTTGTGGTCGCAACCCTTGTCACCGCAGTGGCAACTATGGGTGTCGCGGGTCTTGTTGTCGTTATGGTGCCAGCCGCAATCGCGATGCTGGTGCTGTTGTGCTTCGTCGTTTTCGGCTGACACCCCTTGCGAGGTCTGCGCGGGGCAGATTGCCCTGCGCGCTTCAGTCGCGCGACATTCTGCCGTCCTGCCGTCAGGGTGTAGTTATCATACATATCCGATAGATAATATCGGAGGATGTTTGTGATGACTGACAACACGACCCAACCGCACGAGAAAAAGCGGAACTGGCGCAATGAGGAAGAGCCCTGGCCGATCTGGGCGGCGCTGATGGTGTTTCTGAACGTCCTTGTCATCGCGACGATGGTATGGGGCTTGCCCGGGCTGGTCTCGGTGATGGTGCCTGCGGCCATTGGCATGGTGATCATATTGATACTCATTGTTTTTGGCTAGGCTCGCATCTGCAATGCGGCCGCAGCATTGCACCCGCGCAGCCATGCGCTAGACTGTGACAGGTATATGAAGGATGGCGCTATGCGAGAGCAGTTTGATGTTGTTGTTTCCGGGGGTGGTATAGCGGGAATGACCGCCGCAGCAGCTTTCGGCACTCAGGGCTATTCGGTCCTGTGTGTGGACCCAACACCACCGATCATGGCCGAAACGGATGCAGGGTCGGATTTGCGCAGCACCGCATTCCTGCAACCTTCGGTGGACATTCTTGAAAAGGCGGGGTTGTGGGCACGGTTTGAGGCACATGCCATGCCGCTTCAGGTCATGCGCATTGTCGATGCGGGCGGCGAAACGCCCACCCCACGCGTCAGCCACTCCTTTGACGCGGCTGATATTTCCGATCAGCCCTTTGGATGGAATTTACCCAACTGGCTGCTGAAACGCGAATGTGCGGCCAGACTGTCGGAGTTGTCGAATGTCAGCTTTCGCCCCGGCATCGGAACACGTCGCCTGACCACACGGGAAACGACCGCTCTGATCGGATTATCCGATGGAAGCACTGTCGAGGCGCGGCTACTGGTCGCCGCAGACGGGCGCAATTCCCCCATGCGTCAGGCGTTGGGGATAGGCGTTCGGACGACGCGTTTCGGACAAAAGGCGCTGGCTTTTGCGGTCACCCACCCTGTGCCACACGAAAATGTATCGACCGAGATACACCGCTCTGGCGGGCCATTCACGTTTGTGCCCCTGCCAGACCGGGACAGCAAGCCCTGCTCTGCCATTGTCTGGATGGAAACCGGCCCGGAGGTCGCGCGGTTGCAGGCGCTTTCACCTGCTGCCTTCGAGGAAGAGATGAACACGCGGTCATGTGGGCTGTTCGGTCCGTTGAAACTGGCGTCGCGCCTGACAGTCTGGCCGATCATCAGCCAGATCGCGGAACGCTTCAATGCCGAACGCACAGCCCTGATGGCAGAGGCCGCGCATGTCGTGCCCCCTATCGGTGCGCAGGGGCTGAACATGTCTCTGGCCGATTTATCAGCGCTGATTGACCTTGCTACACCAGAAACGCTGGGCACGCCCGCTATGCTGTCGGCCTATCACCGCCGCCGTTACCCCGATGTCGCGATGCGCGTGGCCGGAGTGGGCATGTTGAACCGCGCATCCATGATCCATGCGCAACCTTTGCGCGATGCACGCGCAAAGATGCTGGATCTGATGTATTCTGCAGCCCCAGTTCGCCGCACGCTGATGCAGATGGGAATTGGCGTAAAGTCGTGATCTAGCGCGCTGCACCTGATACAAAGTGCCGCCATGAGTGACAGGGGTCAGCGTTGCGGGACTAATCTGCCGGTCCAAGGGTCGTCCTGCGCGGAATCAAGGGCGTCAGCCCGCCGCGCATCGCCGGGCCGCCCCCACGGCACGGCGATTGGGCTGCCACCAGTGCATAG
>SLAT01000158.1 GCA_007126715.1 Roseinatronobacter sp. | reverse complement strand
TGTTCGGGCTGCGCCCGGTGCTGATGACGAGCCTTGAAGCTCAGGGTTTCGGCACCCCCACCCCGATCCAGGCCCGTGCGATCCCGATGATCATGCAGGGCCGTGACCTTCTGGGGCTGGCGCAGACCGGCACGGGCAAGACGCTGGCTTTTGGCCTGCCTGTCATGCATGCACTGCTGGGCGCTGGCCGCCCCGAACCCAAAACCACACAGGCGCTGATCCTTGCGCCAACGCGCGAACTGGTCAACCAGATCGCAGAGACACTGAACAAATTTGCCCTGAAGACACCGCTGAAAGTGCAGCGCGTTGTCGGTGGCGCAGGCATTGGCCCGCAAATCCAGAAACTGGCCAAGGGCTGTGACATTCTGGTGGCAACGCCCGGTCGCCTGCTGGACCTGCTGGACCGCCGTGCCTTGTCGCTGAATGCCACGCAGATGCTGGTTCTGGACGAGGCCGACCAGATGCTCGACCTTGGCTTCATCCATGCCCTGCGCAAGATTGCAGCCCTGCTTCCCAAGGAACGGCAAACGCTGATGTTCTCGGCAACGATGAACAAGCAGATGAACGAGATTGCCGAAGCCTATCTCGACCGCCCAGAACGCATTCAGGTATCATCGCCCGGCAAGCCTGCCGACAAGATCGACCAGTCGGTGCATTTTGTGCCGCAAGGCGACAAGGCGCGGGTTCTTGAGGGCTATCTCAAGCAGCACCCCGATGATCTGGCGCTGGTCTTTTCGCGCACCAAACATGGGGCCGAGAAACTTATGAAGCTGCTGAATGGCTGGGGAATTACCGCTGGCTCCATTCACGGCAACAAGTCACAGGGCCAGCGCGAGCGCACTTTGCAGGGCTTCCGAGATGGCAAGATCAAGGTGCTGGTCGCAACCGATGTGGCCGCGCGCGGGATCGATATTCCCGACATGCGCCATGTCTATAACTTCGACCTGCCTGAGGTGCCTGAAAACTACGTGCACCGCATCGGTCGCACAGCGCGTGCCGGTGCATCCGGTCGTGCCTTGGCATTTTGTGCACCTGCGGAAATGGGCGATCTGCGCGCGATCGAGCGGCTGATGAAAATCACACTGGCCGTTGCGGGTGGTGCACCTTGGTCAGACGATCTTGCAGGCCCGGCCCGTTCTGCCGCGCGCAAGCGCAATGGCGGCGGCGGCCAGCGTCCCGCCCGCCATGGAGACAGCGACGGACAAGCCCGCAAGCCGCGCCAGAAAACCTTTGGCAAACGGCAGGGACCGGCAAAGTCTGGTGGCCGTGACGGTCAGCGACGGTCGGCATAATCAAGAAGGGGCGAATCACTGCGCCCCTTTTTCTTTTTGGCCTGTGTGGCTTGGGGCTTTGCCCCGTCGCGGCAAGCCGCGCCCCCCCAGAGTATTTTTAGCAAGAAAATGCAGACTGGTCTTTACTCCGCCGCCACAGTTGCATCGACGGCCTCTACCCGCACCGCCGCGAATTTGAACTCTGGTATCTTGCCGTAAGGGTCGAGTGCTGGATTGGTCAGGATATTCGCCGCCGCCTCGACAAAGGCGAAGGGCAAAAAGACCATTTCCGGGCTGACCGCGCGATCCGCGCGCGCCATCACCGTGATCGTCCCCCGCCGTGTCGACAGGCGCACCATCCCCCCCGGTTCAACGCCAAGACGGCGTAATGTAGAAGGGTGCAGCGAACAATTCGCCTCCGGCTCCACTGCGTCCAGCACTTTCGAGCGCCGCGTCATGGCCCCTGTATGCCAATGCTCCAACTGGCGCCCGGTCGTCAGCACCATCGGATATTCGGTATCTGGCAGCTCATCGGGCGCAATCACGCTTGCGGGTGTAAATTTGGCCCGCCCGCCCGCGCGTGGGAAGGCGTCGGCAAAGACGATTGGCTGACCGGGATCTTCTGGCGAAAGCGAAGGATAGGTCACAGCGCCTTCCGTCTCCAACCGGGTCCAAGAGATATTATCAAGGCTTTTCATGCCCTGTTTCATCTCTGCAAAGACCTGTGAGGGGTGGGTGTAGCCCCAATCCAGCCCCAGACGCCGGGCCAGTTCCACCGTAATTGCCCAATCCTCGCGCGCCTGCCCCGGTGGCGGCACAGCAGGCCGCCCCATCTGAACCTGACGGTTGGTGTTGGTGACAGTCCCCGATTTTTCATAGAACGCCGCAGCCGGCAGGATGACATCCGCATAATTGGCGGTTTCCGTCAGGAAAATATCCTGCACCACCAGATGATCGAGCTTTGCCAGCGCTTCGCGTGCATGGGTGACATCGGGGTCGGACATGGCCGGATTTTCACCCAAGATATACATGCCCTTGATCTGACCCTCATGCACCGCATCCAGAATCTCGGTCACGGTCAGCCCTTTCTCGGCCGAAAACTCTGCCCCGCCCCACAGCGCGCTGAAGCGCCCGCGCAAGGTGTCGTCCATGACGCTCTGGTAATCTGGCAGGAACATCGGGATCAGTCCGGCATCAGATGCACCCTGCACGTTGTTCTGCCCCCGCAGCGGGTGCAGGCCCGTTCCCGGTCGCCCCACCTGCCCGCACATCAGCGCAAGCGAGATCAGGCAGCGCGAATTGTCCGTGCCATGAATATGCTGGCTGATCCCCATGCCCCAAAAGATCATGCCTGCCTTTGCCCCGGCGAATTCGCGTGCCACGACGCGCAAGGTCTCGGCTGGAATGCCGCAAATCGCTTCCATCTTTTCAGGCGCAAAATCGGCCAGATGGCTGCGCATGGCCTCCCAATTCTCGGTCATGGCTTGAATGTATTGGGTGTCGAACAGCCCTTCTTCCACGATCACATGCATGATCGCATTCAGCATGGACACATCTGCACCTGGCTTGAATTGCAGCATATGCGTGGCATGGCGTGCCAATGCCTGCCCGCGCGGGTCCATGATAATCAGCTTGCCACCGCGTTTGGTGAATTGCTTGAAATAGGTGGCCGCAACGGGGTGGTTCTCGCTTGGGTTGGCACCGATCACGATTGCCACATCGGCATTTTCGATCTCGTTGAACGTGGCCGTGACTGCGGCAGAACCGACATTTTCCATCAGCGCCGCCACGGATGAGGCATGGCACAGCCGGGTGCAGTGATCGACATTGTTATGCCCGAACCCTTCACGGATCAGGCGCTGGAACAGATAGGCTTCCTCATTGGTGCATTTGGCACTGCCAAAGCCCGCCACGCTGGCCCCGCCATGCGTGTCACGCAAGCCCCCAAGCCCCTTGGCGGCGGCCTCCAACGCCTCGTCCCAAGTTGCCTCGCGGAACACGTCTTGCCAGTTTCCGGGGTCCACATTCAGCCCCTTGGGCACGCCTTCGCGCCGGATCAGTGGCACGCTCAGGCGGTGAGGGTGATGGATATAATCAAACCCGAACCGCCCCTTGACGCAAAGTCGCCCTTCATTGGCAGGCCCGTTAATGCCGTCGATATAGACAACCTTGTCATCCTTGACCTTCAGGCTGACCTGACAGCCCACCCCGCAGAACGGACAGACCGATTTCACCTCGCGGTCAAACTCGGTGCTGTCGCCGGTTTGCGCATCGTCCAGCACAGTCGCGGGCATCAATGCACCGGTCGGGCAGGCCTGCACGCATTCGCCACAAGCGACACAGGAACTCTCTCCCATCGGATCGTCAAAATCGAACACCGGATAGGCGTCATGCCCGCGCCCGGCCATGCCGATCACGTCATTGACCTGCACTTCGCGGCAGGCGCGCACGCAAAGCCCACACTGGATGCAGGCATCCAGATTGACGCGCATCGCCACATGGCTGTCATCCAGCAGCGGAATGCGCTCGACCTCCAGAGTGGGGTAGCGGCTTTGGGTGACACCTGTTGCATCAGCCATGTCCCAGATATGGCTTCCACGGTCATGGGACGCCGTGCGCTCTGGCTGGTCGGCCAGCAGCAATTCAACCACTGCCTTGCGTGCAGTTTTGGCGCGGGTGGTGTCGGTATGCACCACCATTCCCTCAGCCGGCTCACGAATGCAGCTTGCAGCCAGCACACGCTCGCCTTCAATCTCGACCATACAGGCGCGACAGTTGCCATCAGGGCGGTATCCGGGTGCAGGCTTGTGACACAGATGCGGAATGACCAGCCCGCGCCCATTTGCCACCTCCCAGATGGTCTGCCCTGCCTCAGCCGTGACTTCGCGACCGTCGAGTGTGAATGTGACTGTTTCGCTCATGGCTCAGACCTCATCCGCAAAATGTTTCATAACCAGCCGGATCGGGTTTGGCGCGGCCTGTCCCAACCCGCAGATCGAGGCGTCCTGCATCACTGTGCACAACTCTTCCAGCAAGGGCTGGTCCCAGTGTTCCGCCTGCATCAGCTTCACGGCCTTTTCGCAGCCTGCGCGGCAGGGGGTGCACTGACCGCAGCTTTCATCCTCAAAGAAGCGCAGCATATTCAGCGCCGCATCTCGCGCGCTATCTTGCTCGGACAGGACCACCACCGCAGCCGATCCGATAAATGTGCCATGTGGTTGCAGCGTGTCAAAATCCAGCGGAATGTCATCCATACTGGCAGGCAACAGGCCCGATGACGGCCCACCCGGTTGATACGCTTTCAGCTTGTGGCCCTCAGCCATGCCACCCGCTGCCTCGATCACATCGCGGATGGTTGAGCCTGCGGGGAGCAGGTAGACACCGGGCTTCGCCACGCGTCCACTTACGGAATAGGACCGCAACCCAATCCGCCCATTCTTCTCGACACTGTTCAGGATTTCCGGCCCTTCGCGGCACACCCGCGCCACCCAATGCAGGGTTTCTACATTATGCACCAAGGTGGGTCGGCCAAACAGCCCCACCTGCGCCACATAGGGGGGGCGATGGCGCGGCAAGCCGCGCTTGCCCTCGATCGACTCGATCATCGCGGATTCCTCACCGCAGATATAAGCACCCGCGCCGCGCCGCAGCTCGATAAACCCGCGTTCCACGATCCCGGCAGTTTCCAGCGCTGCAATCTCGCGGCGCAGGATTTCAAGCACGGCAGGGTATTCGTCGCGCATATAGATGTAGCAGCGTTCCGCCTCGACGGCCCAGGCCGCGATCAGCATCCCTTCCAGCATCAGATGGGGCGTACGCTCCAGATAATACCGGTCCTTGAAGGTGCCCGGCTCGCCTTCATCGCCATTGACGGCCAGATAACGCGGGCCGGGGTTGGAGCGCACGAACCCCCATTTCTTGCCAGACGGAAAACCCGCCCCGCCAAGACCCCGCAGACCAGAGGAAAGAACTGTTTCCTGAACAGCCTCCCAATCACCTGCCCCACGCAAATCCGAGAGCACGGAATACCCTCCCTCTGCCTGATAGGCTGCCAAGTCCTGATAGGCCGGAATATGCGCATGCGTTTCACCCGCAGCAATCGCAGCGCTCACCTTGTCCGGGGTTGCTTGATCGATATGGCTATGTCCAAGCTCCAGCACTGGCGCTGTATCGCACCGGCCCATACAGGGCGCGCGCACAACCCGCACCTGTGACGGGTCCATGCCAGTTTCCAGCGCATCGAACAAAGCCTCTGCCCCGGCCAATTCGCAAGACAACGAGTCGCAAACCCGCACCGTCAATGCGGGAGGTGGCGTTTCGCCTTCCTTGACCAGATCGAAATGGGCATAAAAACTCGCCACTTCCCAGATTTCCGCCATCGACAGACGCATCTCATGGGCCAGCGCGCGCAGATGGCGTGCGGAAAGATGGCCATACTCATCTTGCAACACATGAAGAAACTCGATCAGCAGATCGCGCCGACGCGGGGCTGCGCCCAGCAACGCTTGCACTTCTTCCAGCGCCTGGTCCTCGAATTGGCGGCCCTTGGGCATATGCCGCCCCTTGCCACGACCCGATTTCCAGACCCCCTTGTCACCTGCCTGATCCAAAGCCATGTCGCCTATCCCTTACCAGCCCTGCCCTGTGCTGCCAAAAGAGCGACCATATAGCAATATCAGTAAATCGTTATTTGATAGGCAAAACCTATCAACATTTTCTTGCCAAAACTACTCACGGGGGTGAATTGCGCCTTGGCGCAAGAGGGGGCAGTCGCCCCCAGCAACGCCAGATCAGAACGGAACTTCAGCAGATATCGTCAAGCCCCGGCCCCCGTCCGGGTGGCGCAGACGCAATTGCTTGGCATGCAACATCATCCGCGGATATGCGAGCGCCGCGCCGCTTGCATAGAGCGGATCACCCAGAATTGGGTGCCCGATCGCCAGCATATGCACGCGTAACTGGTGGCTTCGCCCGGTTTTCGGCATCAAGCGCAGTCTGGACGTTCCCGCTTCATGACGGATCAAGGCCCAATCGGTTTGGGCCGGTCGCCCGGTCTCGTGGCACACCATCTGGCGCGGTCTGTTTGGCCAATCCACACCCAAAGGCAGATCAATCCGCCCCGAACGCTGTTCAACCTGCCCGGCGACGCGCGCGATATAGGTTTTACTGGTTTGGCGTTTCTCGAATTGAAGGCCCAGATGGCGCTGCGCATGCGGTGTGCGCGCAAAAACCATCACCCCGGAGGTATCAAGGTCAAGGCGGTGGACAAGCAGGATTTCCGGGAAGCCGACCCGCAGCCGCGCGATCATGCAATCGGCCAGATGCGCGCCTTTTCCCGGGACTGAAAGCAGACCAGCAGGCTTGTCCACCAAAACCAGTTCGTGATCCTCGTGCAAGATGACCGGGGCCGCGTCGGGCGGCGCATAGATGAAATCTGTCATCCCGGCGTCACAGCGGCTGCTGTACCCGCAGAAGATCGGATTGATACTCCGGTGCGTCATGATGCAATTCATATGTCTGCACGCCCGGCATTTGCGCAAAGCTCTGCATCAGGACATTGGGGAAGAATGTCGTGCGAATTCCGCCAAAACCGGGAAGCTGGCGCAAAAGCGCGGCTGTCGCCGCCGCGCAACGCGCAGGCGGGACTGGCCCGCTTTGCAAGGCAAGTGCCATCGCCTGTTCTGCCACATCTGGTGACACGACCAGCCTTTGCACAACGGCATAATGCGACGGGCGCACATGGCTGGCGTAGAAAGATGCGCCTGCCGCATAGGTCATCCCGAAATGGACATCATTACGTTCGGGGATAGTCGGCAGCGACCAGCTGCCTGCGGGGTCGAAGATCACACGCTCTGACCCATTGATTAACAGGGCCGTATGATCGCCCCGGCCCGAGGCGTAATTCATGATGGTGACAAGCGTCAGCTCGGGCGCCCCACCATGATTATG
>SLAT01000338.1 GCA_007126715.1 Roseinatronobacter sp. | reverse complement strand
GTGGCGCTGAAATGGGTCGTGGGCGAGATGGAAGAGCGCTATCGCAAGATGTCCAAGATGGGCGTGCGCAATATCGATGGCTATAATGGCCGCGTGCGCGAGGCGCTGGACAAAGGCGAGATGTTCAAGCGCACGATCCAGACCGGATTCGATGATGAAACCGGCGACCCGGTATTCGAAAGCGAGGAATTCGCGCCAGAGCTTTTGCCCTATATCGTGGTTGTGGTCGATGAAATGGCCGATCTGATGATGGTCGCAGGCAAAGAGATCGAGGCCTGCATCCAACGCCTTGCGCAGATGGCGCGGGCCAGTGGCATTCACCTGATCATGGCGACACAGCGCCCCTCTGTGGATGTGATTACCGGCACCATCAAAGCGAATTTCCCGACAAGGATATCGTTTCAGGTCACGTCCAAAATCGACAGTCGCACCATTCTGGGCGAACAGGGGGCCGAGCAACTTCTGGGTATGGGTGACATGCTTTACATGGCGGGTGGATCCCGGATTGTGCGCGTTCACGGGCCATTCGTCAGCGATGAAGAGGTCGAGGAAGTTGTGAACCACCTCAAGTCCTTTGGTCCGCCGGATTACAAGTCAGGCGTGGTCGATGGGCCGGAATCCGACAAAGAGGCCGATATTGATGCGGTGCTTGGGCTGGGTGGCAACACTACTGGCGAGGACGCTCTCTATGATCAGGCGGTGCAGGTGGTTATTCAGGATCGCAAATGTTCGACCAGCTATATCCAGCGTAAGCTGGGCATCGGTTATAACAAGGCGGCGCGGCTGGTAGAGCAGATGGAAGATGAAGGGCTTGTCACGGCAGCCAATCATGTTGGCAAACGCGATATTCTGGTCCCAGAACAGGGGTAGGATGATAGCCCTTGTATCTGGATGGTGGATTTTCTTTCCGGGGTCCGGTGTTGCGAAGTGACCTGTTCAGCGAACAATCAACTCTGCATGCAAAGCCCCTGCGGCATTGATGCTGTTGAGGATGTCGATCATGTCGCGTGGTGCTACCCCAAGTGCATTCAGCCCGGCGACAATGTCCGATAGCGTGGTCCCTTCGCGCAATTCTGCAAGGGCCAGGGGTGGCGCATCCTCGATCTGTGCCTGCGTGCGCGGGACAACAATTGTTTCCCCTTCGGCGAACGGGTTTGGCTGGATGACAAGTGGTGTCTCCTCCACGCGCAGGGTCAACCCGCCTTGTGCCACCGCCACACGACTGATCCTGACATCTTCACCGATGACGATGGTGCCAGAGCGTTGGTCTACGACAACACGCGCGCGTACTTCCGGCGTAATGCGCAAATTCTCGATCCTGGCCAGAGCATGTGCTGCCGATGCCATATTGGCCTCGCGCAGATCCAGAACGACTGTGCCCGCGTCGGTCATCATTGCGACACGCCGGTTAAACTCTGCATTGATGCCCTGTTCAACGCGTAGCGCTGTTGTCAGGTCGGGGACCCGCAGCGCCAGCCTAATCCGCTCGATGCTTGTGAAATCGAAATCTACTTCCCTCTCTACACGGGCCCCAAGCGGAATTGATCCAGATGTGGGCACCCCGCGAACCTCGCGCGCTGCCTGTCCTTCCGCCGCTGCACCGCCAGCGATGATCGCGCCTTGGGCGACTGCATAAATCGAACCATCTGCACCATTCAAAGGCGTCATAACCAGCGTCCCACCCAAGAGGCTACGGGCATCACCGATGGCCGACACGGTTACATCCACGCGCCCGCCCGCACGGGCAAAAGGCGGGAGTGTTGCTGTGACAATAACCGCCGCAACGTTCCTCGGGCGGAACTGTTCGCCCGTTACATTCACGCCAAGCCGCTCCAGGATGTTCGACAGGATGTCTTCGGTGAAGGGCGAATTCCGCATCCCATCGCCGGTTCCATCCAGCCCGACGACCAACCCATATCCCAACAGGTCGTTTCCGCGAACGCCATCAAACTCGACAAGGTCTTTCAATCTGACGGAGGCGTCAGCGCTCTGGGACAGGAGTAGGAGTGCGCATGCCAGAAGAAATGGTCTGAAAATATGTCTGATCATCTTAAATACGTCGCTAGGGATAACCGAGATAGTCGTGCGGTCAGATTATAGATCAAGTCTAGCTGGGTCATGGCCTGCTCCAGTCTGACTGCTGCTTCATACGGGTCTGATTCCAGCAACTCAGCGCGTGCAATCGACAGTGCTGTATGTTCTGCCTCGGCTCGAAAGCGTCCGGTCTCCGCGCGCTCTTCCTCTATGCCCAGTTTTGCGGACAGCGCGATCAGTCCTCGATGCGCGTGTGACAGGCTTTGCGCAGCATAGCCAAGCAATGCGTGTTGCTCAGAACGGTCAGAAGCGAAAAGACCTTTGGAGAGTATCGCTCCTGTTGCAAGTGCGCTTAAATGTGTTCGAATGCTCTCATCTTCTGCTGTCAAATCCATACCGACGGAAATGCCATTTCCAAGATCCAGCCGCGCCGGAATTTTTGAACCGCCGACATATCCTTGTAATTCGAAATTCCCACCATCAGCAAACCATGATGAGATAAATGCGCTCGTTGTCTCTGCATCGGGCCCGCCTGGATAGGTGGCAATCAAATCTTCAAAAATGGCGTCCAGCATGGTATCCGCTGTGGCCAGCGCTGCGCCATCCGTGGCCGTGCCAGCAAAGATGGCGCGCCCACCAATCTGGGTGTTCAGCTGTGATACAGCTCTGCGAAATCTCTCCTCCATCTGAAGTATCCCAATCGAGATTTCAGTTTCATTCAACGTGCCGCTTCGCATCAGTCCTTCAAGAAGCCCAGATTGCGCTTGTTTTCCCAGATCAAGGAGTATTGTTTGCTGCGATGAAAAGAGTATTCCAGCCAACTGTGCATTCGCCTTGCGGGCAGATGCCATTTCCAGGGCGCTACTCACACCAGAGAGTGCCGAAAAATCGCCTTTCACCTTGAGCGATTTATCTTTCGCAATTCCTGTTGTCAGTTCTTGCGCCAGATTGGAAACTGCACGCTTCAAGCCGGAACCGTGACGTTGCAGTGTCAAGCGCTGCGCCATATCTCCAAAGGTGTTTGGAAGCATTACACAGCCTCCAGCATAGTGCGCCACATGGCGTCGACGGCAGCGATGACCCTGGCATTGGCCGCATAGGCTTGTTCAAGAACAAGCAGTTTGCTCAATTCTGCGTCGGTATCCACGCCGCGTGCTGCGAGTTCTTCGCTTAACATGGCGACCCGGGCGGTATTTGCGGCGTTGCGCTGGTCGGCGGCAAGCCGGTTTGTCGCGATCAAGGACAACGCGTCGGTTGCGTGCATTGAAACAGATCTTGCCAATGAAGAACCATCAGACAGCGGTGCATTCGCGTTAAGCGCCTGTAGCTTTCTGGAGAGAAGTGCATTGTCAGACACCATTCCGGAAGGTTCGTTGATCAGGCCCATGCCATTGCGAAGACGCCATAGCGCGCCTTCTTTATTTGGATCGGCCAGCGGATTCAGGGCAATGCGACCGGAAATACCTGTCTTGTCCGCTGGCGGATTGGACAGCCCTTCCAATGAAAATAAACCAAAGGCGCCTGACGTCAGGGTGGGGTCCAGATCTGGCTGGCTGAAGCGGGTTACAAGATCATAGGCCAGCTCATCCAGTTTTCTCTGGATATCAGGCGCAGACCTGTCTCGTATTTCGAGAGAAGCGCCGATCCGACCATTCGAGAACAGCGCATTGTCCTGTGTCAGTTCGCGGCCATTTAGCTTTATATGTGACACGGCACCATTCTCGATACTATCTGTAGCATCGAGCATTGATGACCTTGTGAACTCGAATTGCGCCGCAGTCCTGTCAACGAGGATCGAGCCGTCACGGCCCATCAGCATGATCCGGCCATAATCACGCGGGATCTCCTGAACAGAAACGATCTCAGAGACGTCGTCGATCATCTTCTGTCGTGCATCCAGAAGGCTCTCCGGGGCCCCTCCCAAAAGCACTTGCCGCTGTATTTGGTTGTTCAACTCCGCGATTCCGGTAAGCGTCCGGTTCAGAAAGTCAACGTCCCGGGCGATGGCAGAATCTGCACCATCGCGTTGTGCCTGAAGGGTATCGTGTAAACCGCCAAAACTGCGGCTGATATCAGATGCGGCGCGACTGACCTGGCTTAAGAACGCCTCGGATTCGGGTTGGGCTGCCGCATTCTGAAGCGATACGCCCAAAGCGTCGATCAAATAGGAAAGCCCTCCGGGTTCATCGGGCATTCCGAAGGCTGTCTCTATTCGCGACCAGAAGCCAGAGAATATCTTGTCCTGTGCATTTTCTGAGTTTGCATTGCGTAAATCAGACAGAAGAACGGGGTCAACGTCACGCTGAATGCCGGTTGCCGTGACGCCGCTGCCTTGAGTGCCGGTAACTCTCGCAGCTTGAGTGAGGGCGCGAACGCCATATCCCTCTGTCTGGGCGTTCGCGATATTGTCGGAGACAGTCTGCGTGGCGCGCGCTGTCACGTTGAGGCCGCTTAGTGCGGAAGACAGGGCAATGGATAATGACATGTAGCAGCCTCATGCGGAGTTGGGGTTAGCGTTTGATATTGGTCGTTTCCTGAAACATCTCGTCGACGGTCTGGATGACTTTTGCGTTTGATGAATAGGCGCGCTGCGTCTGAATCAGGCCCGTTAGTTCAACAGCAACATCAGTCGCCGACTCCTGCAAGGCGAAGCCCACAAATTCCCCTACTGGGCCGTCTCCTGCGTCCCAAAGAAAGAAAGATCCGCTTTCACGTGACATCTGGAATGTCTGCGAATTCATCGAGGTAAGCCCGTTGGGATTGGGGACATCAACGACAGGAATACGAAACAATGTCCGCCGGAAGCCTTGATCATAAACAGCATCCAGATTGCCGTTTGCATCAACCATCAGACCGATAAGGTTGCCAGCGCCAGCCCCGTTTTGTTCAATGCCGGCAGGAGAGAATGATGTCCCCCTCTGGTTGATGCCCCCATTTTCGCCATAACGCCCTATAAAAAATTCTATTGGCTGAGATCCGATATCAAGTTGGATGGAGCCGGTACTGGGATTATAGTCACCAAGACCACCGCCCATTGCATCTGTTACAGATGCCAAGGTTCCACCCTGTCCGGGCGTTGTGTCAAAAACCAGATCGTAACTGCCCAGAGCCGCGCCAGTTTGAGCATGTTCGAGCGTCATCCGCCACGTGTTCTCGGGTGGCCCGATATTAGGGGTAAGTGTTACATCAATATTTCCAGGGATCCCGAGCGAATTGAAGAATTCCACAGATATGTTCCGGTTCTCGCCAGATGCACCTGGAAGGGTTGCGGAAGCCGGCAGATTCACACCGAATTTGATCTGTGTGGTTTCAAAGAATGCCTGCTGATTGGCCTCTATGCGGATTGGCCGCAAGGCGGACGCGCTGTCGCGTGGGTATTCCGGGACAGTGCCGTCGACACTGGCGGGCCAACCCATCAAGGTGTTGCCTGACGCATCGCGCAAGTAACCATTTGCGTCTTGCCGGAAGGATCCGGTCGCGGCCAGCAGCAAAGGTGCTGTTCCATCTTGCAGTTGTGCGCCCAACTCGGTTGTGACTGGCAAGAAGCCCCTGCCCGACAAGGATATGTCGGTCGAGTTCTGGGTTCCGATCAAAGAGCCGCCCTGATCAATTAGGCGCAGGGTTGAGGTGCGAACGCCACCCGCAGAATAGCTGCCCTGCCCAGAAACACCAGATCCGACAACCATTGAATGAAAGGTCGTGGTTGCGCGACGATACCCGTGCGTTGCAGAATTGGCGATGTTGTCAGATATGGTTGCAAGTCTTGTCGCGTTGGCCCGCAGACCTGCAACACCTGCATTCATTGAAGACGATATGCTCATGTCCATTCCATTTCAGAAGCGATTCTCTGGCACAGTATTGCGCTTGAGGTTTAATTTCCCCCTAACGGCGCTGGCGTGCCGGATTTCCTGAGCAGGGTCAGTTCGATCCGGTTGTTGCGCATCGCAGTTGACACCGGGTCAACCAATGTTCGATCCGCATGTCCTGTTACGCGCTGGAACCGAGATTCTGACAGGCCCGAGAGTTCCATCATCTGGTGCACTTTCCGTGCCCGGTCGAGAGAGGCGGGCCAGACAGGATTTTCTAGAAAGACTGATGGAAAACTGCGCGAATGGGCGTCAATAGCAACCGAGTTTACCACAGTTTGAAATGCATTGGTGATGGCTTCGATAAGAAACTCCAACACAGGTTTGGGATGATTGGTACCATCCTCGAACAAGCTGCGGTGTTCCAGATCGAAGAGTTCAATGATCAGGCCTTCTTCGGTCATTCGAATGAGCAGATGTTCAAATGCGCTCGCAAGGGCTGCATCCTGCATGGCAAGTGATTTTATCGTATCCATGACAGTTTCGAGGGCGAGGATTTCAGACACGAATTCCTCTTTCGTGGCGATTTCATCGGTGATGGAATCCTCCAGCGAAAGGGAAACACCGCCAAACAAATCCCTCCCGCCTGCGGAATCGCTGCGGACTGCATATGTATCTGAAAAATAGTCCGCAATACCTTGGCGCTTTTCTTCGGTGACAGATCCGAGCAGCCAGAGCATCAGGAAAAATGCCATCATCGCGGTAACGAAATCAGCATAGGCGACCTTCCACGCCCCGCCGTGATGCCCGCCCCCAACGACGACCTTTTTGCGTTTAATGATTATTGGTCTGACATTGTCAGCTTTCGGCATGGTCCCACCTATTTCAACACCCGCATCCAGCATATATTCGAGGGCTGAACAGGCCGTTAATTTCCGAATGAGAATGGCAGGAGTTCACATTCCCATCAGAAACGGCGAGAATGAAGGATTACACCCCACCAAGTTCCGTGTGGGGGTTACAAATTTTGCTTTACTCGCTATTATGGCGGAAAAAATTGAGGGTAAAATGAGCAGAGTGATCCTTTTGGTGATGGTCATCGCCAGCCTTGTCGCATGTGGCAGGCGCGATGCCCAGTTTTCAGCACCCCGAAATCTTGAAAACGCATGCTTGATGGAGCGGGAGCGTCCGCAATATTTCGCCGCCATGCGCGCGACAGAGAGGCGCTGGGGTTTGCCTCTGCCGGTTCAGATGGCAATCATCCATGCAGAAAGCCGGTTCATCGGCGATGCGCGGACACCGGTGCGGTATACTTTGGGGGTCATTCCGATGGGACGGCAGTCGTCGGCCCTTGGTTATTCGCAGGCGCTGGATGGCACCTGGGAAGAATATGTTCGCGAAGCTGGAAGTCGGAGATCGTCGCGCACCAATATTCGTGACGCAACAGATTTCATCGGCTGGTACACGAACAAGACGCGGGAACGCAACGGGATTGCGCTGACCGATGCGCGGAACCAGTATCTGGCCTATCATGAGGGCCATACCGGTTTTCGTCGTGGATCATATAACTCCAAGCCTTGGCTAATTGGGGTAGCTGATCGCGTTGCATCTCGTGCGGCCATGTATGACCAGCAGTTGCGAGGATGTGGGCGGCGGTGACGATTGGCCTGCCGGTCAGGCAGGCCAGGTTTTTGCAACCATCGTCAGAACGTCATACAGCGCGACAACTTCGCCACTGTCCTTGCTGATCTGGCAATCCCAGCGCACTTCGCCATAATCCCCTTCGGCGCGGGGGTTTATGTCTTTGCATGTTAGCTGCACGCCAAGCCTGTCTCCGGGGTAGACCGGGGTCAGGAAGCGCAAGTTGTCGATGCCGTAATTAGCCAGAACCGGCCCCGGATCGGGCTGCACGAATAGCCCTGCGGCAAAAGATACGATCAGATAACCATGTGCCACGCGCCCCTCGAAGAACGGGTTTGCGCGGGCGGCATCCTCATCCATATGGGCGTAGAATGTGTCGCCGGTGAAGCCTGCGAAATGCTCGATATCGTGCAGCGTGATCTCGCGCTTTTCGGTAACAAGTTGGTCGCCGATACGCAATTCGGCAAGTGATTTGCGGAACGGGTGTTTGCCCGCGCGGGCCACTGCCCCGTCCAGCCAGCGCCCTGTAACTGCTGCCAACAGGCGGGGTGCGCCCTGAATGGCAGTTCGCTGCATGTAATGGTGCAGGCCGCGCATACCGCCCAGTTCCTCGCCCCCGCCAGCGCGCCCCGGCCCACCATGCACCAGCATCGGCAAGGGAGAGCCGTGGCCGGTTGATGACTTGGCGCTGTCGCGGTTGCCGATCATCACGCGGCCATGAAAGGGGGCTAGCCCAAGCACCACCTCTTCGGCCACATCGGGCGCATTGGTGAAGAGCGACGACACAAGCGAACCTTTGCCCATCGCGGCCAGTTCCGCCGCCTGCCCAAGATCGTCATAGGGCATAAGCGTCGCTACAGGGCCAAAGGCTTCGACCTCGTGGATCGCATGCGCCTGCATCGGCTGGTCGGCATAAAGCAGAACGGGGTTCAGGAATGCGCCTGCTTCGGGATCGCCTGTTGTGACTTGCACCGATTCAGGGTTGCCGAAGATGATCTGCGCATCGCTGGCAAGTGCTGCAATCGCGCGACGCACATCTTCGCGCTGGTCAAGACTGGCAAGTGCGCCCATGCGGGTGGTCTTGTCACCGGGCAGACCGACAGCTACTGCGCCCAGCTTGGCGGCCAGTGCCTCGCGCACCGCATCGGCCTGCGCGCGCGGGATGATGACGCGGCGAATGGCGGTGCATTTCTGGCCTGCTTTCGCGGTTACCTCACGCGCGACTTCGCGGATGAACAGGTCAAACTCGGGAGAGTCCGGCGTCGCGTCGGGGCCAAGGATACAGGCGTTCAGGCTGTCCGCTTCCATCGTGAACCGGGTGGAATTGCCGATGATCGCGGGATGGGCGCGCAACATCTGCCCGGTTCTGGCCGACCCGGTAAAGGTAACGACATCCTGTCCCGTCACATGGTCCAGCAGATCACCGACACCACCGCAAACAAGTTGCAAACTGCCTTCGGGCAACAGCCCCGTCTCAATGATCCGGCGCACCATCAATTCGGTCAGATAGGCGGTCTGACTTGCCGGCTTCACAATCGCGGGCATACCTGCCAGCAGATTGGGGGCCAGTTTTTCCAGCATTCCCCAGATGGGAAAGTTGAATGCGTTGATATGCAACGCAACCCCGCGCAGGGGCGATAGGATGTGTTGCGCCGAAAAGCTGGCATCTTTCGACAAGGGTTCGACCACGCCATCGGTCAGCACGCGGGTATTGGGCAATTCCCGCCGCGCCTTGGAGGCATAGTTCAAGAGTGTGCCGATCCCCCCTTCGATATCAATCTGCCCGTCTTTCGGGGTGGCCCCCGTGGCGAGGGACAGCGCATGGAAGGCGTCCTTCTGCTCCATCAGCCTCAAACCCAGCGCCTTGAGCATCAGCGCGCGTTCATGCAGCTTCATCGCGCGCAACGCCCCGCCAGCGGCGCGCCCGTAGGCCAGTGCTTCGCCGAAATCCAGCCCGGTGGAATCGATCTCGGCGACCACCGCGCCTGTCGCGGCATCGCGCAAGGGCTTGGCGCTGCCAGTGCCTGCACGCCATGCGCCGCAGACATAGCTTTCCAGACGGGGGGGCTGTTTCACATCAAGCATCAATCAACTTTCAATCCGTGTTCAGACAGTTGCGCCGCAACTGTCGCCTGCCACTCGGCCAGCATCTCGGCGTTGGGGCGGTGCCGCAACCCAAGGCGCCGGTGCATCTCGAAGCGCTCCGAGTCCTTCGCGCCAAAGCCCAAGCTGACACGCGGGTGCCAATACTGGACCGAGGCGCGCACGCTTTCGGGGTTGGTCGCGACGATTTGCGCAAGGCCCTCGCGCCCGAGTTCGGCATGGCGCACCTCAACCGGCAGGATCGCGCGAAACACCTCTGCCAGCGGCTGATAGGACATGCGCGCAAATTCCTGCACCTGAATGACCGCTGCCGCCCCTTGCAGCACATTCATCACAACCGCATCGGCCCAGCCGGTGAACGGGTAGTGAAACACCGCCAGCCGCATATCGCCGCCCTGCCGCGCAGCACCAATATCCGCGTCGCGCCCCACCCGCGCGGCCCAAGGGTGCGTGCCCACATAGCGCGAGGTGTCGGCCCCGAAATCGGCCATCACTTTCAGCACGCGCCCCGCATGATCGGCCTTTTCCAGCACGATCCGCGCACTGGCTATGCGAGAAGTAATGCCGGGCGCATCATTGATGACATCGGCAAACCCGGCAGACGCCGCCAATTCGCTATCGACAAAGGCCGCCATCAGGCGCAGCACCTCACCCCGGTAACGCGGCGGCACATTGCCGGGCGAGGTCAGTCGCCCGCCCTGTGCCAGATAATCTTCAATCGGCATCTCGCTCATGGCTGCATCCCCCTATTCATCATAGCTGATGACCAGCCTGTCACTCAGCGGCAAGCACTGGCATGTCAGCACATAGCCTTGGCGCACCTCGTAATCCTCCAGCGCATGGTTCACGGCCATTTCTGCCTCTCCCTCCAGCACCTTGGCGCGGCAGGTCGAACAGACACCGGCCTTGCAGGCAAAGGGCGCATCAAGCCTGGCCCCGAGGGCTGCATCCAGCACCGAGGTGCCATCCAACGGCAGATCCAGATTACGGGTGGTGCCGTCCAGCGTGATGGTCAACGCGCAGGTCTTGCCGCGCGCCGCCTGCGCCTGCGCTTTCGCGCTTTGCTTCAAACGCCCGGGCTGGTTAGAGGCGAACAGCTCGAACTTGATTTGTCCTTCTTCCAGCCCATGATCGCGCAACGCGCCCGCAATTGTCAGCATCATCGGCTCTGGCCCGCAGATAAAGGCCATATCCACTGATTCAGGGTCGATCCAATGGGTGAACAGCGCCGCCATTTTGCCCGCATCAATGCGGCCCGTGAACAACTCGATCTCTTGCGCGTCCTGTTCCAGCACATGCAGCACGGTCAACCGGCCCAGATGCATGTTCTTCAGGTCTTCCAACTCCTCGCGGAACATGATCGAACTGATCTGCCGGTTCGCATAGACCAGTGTAAAGCGCGATTTTGGCTCTCTCGCCAGAACAGTGCGGATGATCGACAGCACCGGCGTAATGCCGGACCCGCCTGCAAATCCCAGGTAGTGCCGCCCCTGATCCGGGGTCAGCGGAACATGGAAGTTACCCGCGGGCGGCATCGCCTCCAGCATGTCACCGGGGGCAAGGTTTTCATTGGCCCATGTCGAAAACGCGCCCCCGTCCACCCGCTTTATCCCCACCCGCAGGCTACCATCATCCAGCCCCGAGCAGATCGAGTAAGAACGCCGTATCTCCTGCCCGTCAAAGTCGCGCCGGAATGTCAGGTATTGGCCCTGAACAAAACGAAACGCCTCCTGATCCGTGGGCTGCAACGTCACGATCACAGAGTCGCGCGTGTCGTGCTGCACTTCAGTCACTTGCAACGGGTGAAAACGGCTCATTTCTCGGCCCTCAGATACATTTGAAATAATCGAACGGTTCCAGACAGTCGCGGCATTGATAGGCGGCCTTGCACGGGGTTGACCCGAACTGGCTGACCTTCTGCGTCTGCTCTGACCCGCAGCGCGGGCAGGGTACGGTCAGCGCGGCGCCCGTCAGCCGGTTGATCCGGCCTGCAACCACCCCTTGCGCCCCAGTCCCGTCTATGGGCGGTGCGATACCATAAGCGCGCAGCTTCTCGCGCGCTTCAGGTGCCAGCCAGTCCGTGGACCATGGCGGGTCAAGGCGGCGCTCCAGCCGCAGCTTCTCCACCCCTTGCGCGCGCAGAGCCTTCTCGATCTCGAAATTGATGACCGAGGTGGCCGGGCATCCCGAATAGGTGGGCGTCACCGTGACAACCAGAGTGTCGCCGTCATAAGCCACATCGCGCACGATGCCCAGATCGGTCACCGAGATGACAGGGATCTCGGGATCAGGCACCTCTGCCAGCCAGTCCCAGACCTGCGCCAGCTCTACCATGTCGCGTCCGGATAGGCGCGTTGCAGCCATTGCATGGTTGCCAGCATATGGCCCAGATGCTCCGAATGCGTGCCTTGCTTGCCGCCCTTGTGCATAAATCTTTGATCGGGCGCTTTCAGCGTCGCCTCAGACAGAACCTCGGCCACCAATGCGTCCCATTGTGGCCGGATGCTGTCGGGCGCGGGCATGATCCCGGCCTCTGCCAATGCGCGGTCGGTGTCGTCACTCATCATCATCTCGCCCGTATAGGGCCACAGCCGGTCGAGTGCGGATTGCATCCGCGCATGGCTCTCGGCTGTGCCATCACCCAGCCGGATCACCAGATCGGCCGAGCGTTCCAGATGATAGGCAACTTCGCGGCCCGCCTTGGCCGCAATTGCGGCGATGCGCGGATCGCTGGACGCTTCCAGCGCTTTCAACATTGGCTGGTGCCACGCGTCAAACAGGAACTGGCGCATCAGGGTCTGCCCAAAATCGCCATTCGGGCGCTCGACCAGCAGCAAGTTGCGAAAATCCCAGACATCGCGGCGAAAAGCCAGCGCATCCGCATCGCGCCCCTTGCCCTCAGCCTCGCCGGCCAGCCCCAGCCACATCTGCGTCTGCCCGATCAGGTCCAGCGCGACATTTGCCAATGCGATATCTTCTTCCAGCACGGGCGCATGGCCGCACCATTCCGACACGCGGTGCCCCAGCACAAGCGTGCTGTCGCCCAAACGGCACAGCCCTTCAAACAGGGCCAGATCCAGATCCAGCGCCACGCTCATCACATCTTCCCCACTTCGTCGGGAATGTCGAAAAATGTCGGGTGCCGATACACTTTGGCATTCGACGGCTCGAACAATGGTCCCTTGTCCGAAGGACTGGAGGCCGTGATCGCGTTCGACGGCACCACCCAGATACTCACGCCTTCATTGCGCCGCGTATAGACATCGCGTGCATGTTTGACTGCCATCTCCGCATCGGGCGCATGCAGACTGCCTACATGCCGATGGTTCAACCCATGCTGGCCACGAATGAAGATTTCCCATAAAGGCCATTCACTGGACATCGCTTCGCCCTTTCATCCTTGTCAAAATATCCTGGGGGTAGGCCGCAGGCCGTAGGGGGCAAAGCCCCCTGAGCAAGAACAGCTATTCCGCCGCGACCTTCGCGGCGCGCTGTTTGGCAGCATGGGCCATCAGCCCGTCGCGAAACCACGCCCCGTCATCCCATGCCTTTTGCCGCGCCTCGATCCGCTCGGCGTTGCAGGGGCCGTTACCCTTGATGACCTCGAAGAATTCGGCCCAGTCAGGTTCCGAGAAATCATAGCCGCCCTTCTCCTCGTTCCACTTTACAGCCGGGTCCGGGATGGTCAGACCCAGATACTCGGCTTGCGGCACGGTCTGGTCGACGAATTTCTGGCGCAATTCGTCATTGGTGTTCATCTTGATCTTCCACGCCATGCTTTGCGCGGAATGGACCGAATCCTTGTCGGACGGGCCAAACATCATCAGGCTTGGATACCAGAACCGGTTCAGCGCATCTTGCGCCATCGCTTTTTGCGCGGGCGTGCCTTGGGCCATCTTCATCATGATGTCATAGCCCTGGCGCTGGTGGAAACTTTCTTCTTTGCAGATGCGCACCATCGCGCGGGCATAGGGGCCGAAGCTGGTGCGCTGCAAGGGCACCTGATTCATGATTGCTGCGCCATCGACCAGCCAGCCGACTGCGCCCATATCAGCCCAGGTCAGGGTCGGGTAATTGAAAATGGAAGAATATTTCATTTTCCCCGACAACAGGGCTTCGGTCATCTCATCGCGCGAAATGCCAAGTGTTTCTGCCGCGCAATACAGATACAGACCATGCCCTGCCTCATCCTGTACCTTGGCAAGCAGGATCGCCTTACGCTCCAGCGTGGGCGCGCGGGTGATCCAGTTGCCCTCGGGCAGTTGGCCCACAATCTCGGAATGGGCATGCTGGCCGATCTGGCGGATCAGTGTCTTTCGGTAGCCTTCGGGCATCCATTCTTTCGGCTCGATCTTCTCGCCCGCATCGATGCGCGCCTGAAAGGCGGCAAGCAGGTGGGGGTCGTCATTACTCGCTTCGGATTTTACCATCTGTGCATACATGACAGGACTCCTTGTTCAGACTCGTTCCAGTATCAGGGCGACACCTTGCCCTACGCCCACGCACATGGTGCATAGCGCATAGCGCCCGCCGCGACGGTTCAATTCCCATAGCGCGGTTGTTACCATGCGCGCGCCCGATGCGCCCAGCGGATGGCCCATCGCAATTGCGCCGCCATTAGGGTTTACATGGGGTGCATCATCGGGCAGGCCAAGGTCACGCAACACGGCCAGCGCCTGCGCGGCAAATGCCTCGTTCAGCTCGATCAGGTCCATATCGTCAATTGTCAGCCCTGCAAGCGCCAGTGCCTTGCGCACTGCCGGTACCGGGCCAATGCCCATCACGCGCGGGGCAACCCCGGCGGCAGCCATCGCCACGACCCGTGCGCGCGGGGTAAGACCCTGTGCGCGGGCCACTTCTTCCGAGGCCAGCAGAAGTGCCGCCGCACCATCATTCACACCACTGGCATTGCCAGCAGTCACGGTCATCTCTGGTCCATTGATACCGCGTAGTTTGGCAAGTGTGTCAGGCGTAGTGTCGGGCCGGGGGTGTTCGTCGCGGCTTATCACAATCGGCTCGCGCTTGCGCTGCGGTACCTCAACAGTGCAAAGCTCGTCGGCGAAACACCCGCTTTCCTGTGCTTGTGCCCAGCGTGTTTGCGAACGGTGTGCGAATGCGTCCTGATCCGCGCGTGAAACCCCCCAGTCTGTAGCGACATTGTCGGCTGTCTGGGGCATGGAGTCAGTGCCGTAGTGCGCCTGCATTTTCGGATTGATGAACCGCCAGCCTATCGTCGTATCATAGACAGAATTGTTGCGCGAAAACGCTGATTCAGCCTTTGGCATGACAAAAGGCGCACGGCTCATGCTTTCCACGCCGCCTGCCAGCATCAGACCGCAATCACCCGCGCGAATGGCCCGCGCCGCCATGCCCACCGCATCCAGCCCAGAGGCGCAGAGGCGGTTGACCGTAATCCCCGGGACATCGACAGGCAGTCCCGCCAGAAGGGCGGCCATGCGCGCGACATTGCGGTTGTCTTCGCCCGCCTGATTGGCACAGCCATAGATAACATCATCGATAGCGCCCCAGTTCAGGGCCGGGCTGCGTTCGATAAGTGCGCGCAATGGAATCGCCGCCAGATCATCGGCGCGAACCGATGCGAGAGCGCCCCCATAGCGTCCAACCGGGGTGCGCTGTGCGTCACAGATAAATGCGTGCGGCAAGCGTGCTCCTCCCAAAGCATGATCGGCTAAGACCGACCGGTTGGTCAGACAATACTCATGATATGTCACATCTCAAAGCTAAATTTTGATATTCTTGTGATGTTTGAGGTCTGAAATATGAAAAATACAGGTATTTCAGGGGTTCAGGCTATGTCGTAATAGCGTGTAGCGGGTTGCACCTTCCTCTTCCAGCGCACCCAACACGCCCTCGGAGCCATGAAAACTGGCCGCCACATGCGAATCAGCTGCATCGCTTAGCTCAAGATAAAGCTGTGCGAAGAATTTTCGCGCGCGTGTCCCTGCCCAATCGGTTGGCAGCGCTGCGTGTGGCAAGCGGGGGTCGCGCAAGATGATCTGGCGGAATGAATGAACCAGAAGCACGCGTGCGTGCAGCGCGTCTGGGGGCGAAAGGTTGCGCATCTGTTTGATCTGAGAGGCCAGCGCCAGAAACCCCTCGTAGTCCTGCCCAAGCGCGTCCAGATTCCACAGCACAGCGCCCAAATCTTGTAGATACTCCTGCGCGCCAGTGGCGGATGCGGTCAAGGCAAGGGCAGTTTCAGGGATTTCCCCGCGCGCGGGGCCAAACGCAAAGCGGTCATTCAGCGGCACATATCCATGTAAGCCCAGCGCCTCGATCTGGGTGGTTGACGACCCGGTGGCAAAGAACAGAACGCGCCATTCGCTATCATCCGGTTGACCATAGATAATTTCCGCTGCTTGCTGATACTCCGTCCGCGCCGCATCGGTCAGCCGATAGAAACTCCGTCTGCCTTTGCGCAGCCCGATGAGTTGCTGCGCGCTGACAAGGCGCGACACGGCAGTGCGGATCAGGGTTTCACTGATCCCGAACGGGGCGCAAAATTCGATAAGATTGCCAATCCAGACCTCGCCGCCGCGTGGCGCGATCACGTCACCGAATACGGTAACGATAAAACTGCCCGCACGGATGGGCTGGGACAGCGTCAGTTCAGATAATGTCTCAGCGCCCATGTCATTCCTTGCGCCAAATCCGCAACCCGGCGCTACTTTGCCCGCCACGGCCATGACTCGCAACTGCCAAGGCGAATCAAATCTTGCTTTCTTGTGCCAAGGCGGTCCAATCTTGGGGTATGTGAACTGCTGTTTCCTTGACTTGACAGATGGCGCAACGCGCAAAACAAACAAAATCAACCGCTCGGTCGAAAAAACAGTAGCGTGAGAGGGATTCTTGTGCTTTCACATAGATCGTTGCGGATGCAACATTATCTTACGGGAGGAGATTATGATGAAACGCAGACCGCTTTTGGGGCTGATGGGCGGCGCGGCATTGAGCGCGCTAAGCCTTGGATTGAGCAGCAGTGCAGCACTGGCCCAAGAGGTGACGCTGACGCTACACCATTTTTTGTCAGCGCAGGCCAATGTGCCGACACATATTCTGGATGTCTGGGCTGACCGCGTCGAAGAGGACAGCGAGGGCCGCATCAAGGTGGACCGTTACCCTTCCATGCAATTGGGCGGAACGCCGGGCGAATTGTATGACCAGGCTGTTTCCGGCAGTGCCGATGTGATCTGGACTGTTGTTGGTCTGACACCGGGGCGCTTCCCCAGCACGGAAGTGTTTGAACTTCCCTTCATGGTGACAGATGCCCGCGCGGCGTCTCATGCCTATTGGACCATGTTCGAAGAATCGATGCAGGAAGAATTTGCCGATGTGAAGATGATCGGCACATGGGTGCATGGTCCGGGCGTCATTCATACCGAAGACCCGGTGACCCGACCCTCTGACCTGCGCGGCATGCAGTTGCGTGGCCCTTCGCGGCTGACTGTGCAACTGCTCGAAGCGCTGGGCGCAACGCCTGTGGGGATGCCGATTGCACAGACACCGGAATCGTTGTCGCGTGGTGTTATCAACGGGGCTGTCATGCCTTGGGAAGTCACCCCGTCGCTGCGCATCCCGGAACTTGTCGAAAACCACACCGAGTTTGAAGGCGAGATGCTGTATACGGTGACATTCGTATTGGCGATGCATCAACCAACCTACGACGCGCTGCCCGATGACCTGAAAGCGGTAATTGATGCGAATTCCGGGCTGGAATTCTCGATCTTTGCGGGCGGCACGCAGCAGGATTACGATGCGCCGGGCCGTGAAATGGCCGAGGAGATGGGCAATAACATCATCACCATTCCTGCCGAAGAGGTGGAGGAATGGAAAGCCCTTGCCGAGCCGATTTATGACCGCTGGATCGCGGATATGGAAGGGCGCGGCAAGGATGGTCAGGCCCTGATCGACCGCGCGCGCGAATTGATGGCGGAATACGAGGCCGCCAACTAACGCGACACGCAGTAACGGGGCGGCCTTTGCTTCGCGCAAAGGCCGCCTTTTCGCGCCCCAGACTTCAGGGATATGAAGACTATGCATGCGTTAATGATGACAGCGTCTCGGGGTTTGGCGATGATAGGGGGCATTGTGCTCTCGGCCTTGATCCTGATGACTTGCGTCTCGATTCTTGGCCGTCATGCCAGTTCGGCACTGAATTCCGATATGGTGCAGACTGTGGCGCCCGGGCTTGCAACCTGGTTGCTGGGCTTGGGTATTGGTCCGATCTATGGTGACTATGAATTGACGGAACTGGGCATGGGCTTTGCGGTTTTCTGTTTTCTGCCCCTGTGTCAGATCACGTCAGGCCACGCGCGGGTCGATATCTTCACCTCGTTTCTGCGCGATTCGACCAACCGCTGGTTGCGGCTGCTGATAGAGTTGACCTTTCTGGGTGCTATCGCGCTGATCGCGTGGCGCCTTTCGGTCGGCATGACCAGCCGGATGCGAACTGGGCAGACGACATATCTGCTGGAATGGCCCGTATGGTGGCCCTATGCGGCGTGCATGGCCGCTGCCTCTGTAGCTGTGATTGTGGCGGTTTACATGGTGTACATCCGAACGCTCGAAGCCTTTGGTGGCAAGGATATCATAGGCGAAAGCGGGGAGGCTGAGCATTGAGCGCGATGACAATAGGGCTACTGTCCTTTCCGGCCCTCCTGACGCTTATCTTCCTGCGGGTTCCCATAGGGCTCGCGATGTTTGTGACCGGACTGGTTGGGCTGGTGCTGGTGACGGGCAGCACGAACATGCCCTTCTCGCGTTTGCAGACCGAAACATTCACCACCTTTGCAAGCTATTCGCTGTCGATCATTCCGATGTTCTTGCTGATGGGGCATTTTGCGACGCTTGGGGGTATGTCTCAGGCGTTGTTCAAGGCTGCCGAGGGGTGGCTGGGCCATCGTAAGGGCGGGGTCGCAATGGCGGCTATCGGGTCCAGCGCGGGGTTCGGGGCAATTTGCGGGTCTTCGCTCGCGACCGCCGCCACGATGAGCCGCGTGGCCTTGCCGGAACTCAAGCGCTACGGGTATGCGGGGGGCTTTTCGACGGCGACGCTGGCTGCGGGCGGCACGCTGGGTATTCTGATCCCGCCATCCGTGGTTCTGGTGATCTATGCCATCCTGACAGAGCAGAACATTGCCAAGCTGTTTCTTGCCGCCTTTATTCCCGGCATCATGGCCGCACTTGGCTATTTGATCGTGATCTCGATCTATGTGCGCGTGAACCCCGGTTCAGCTGGCACGCGCCCGCGGGTCGCCTATGGCGAGCGGTTTCGCGCGCTGGTCAAGGTCTGGCCGGTCATGGTCGTGTTCGGGCTGGTTGTGGGGGGGATCTATGCGGGCTGGTTCACGCCAACCGAGGGGGCCGCCGTGGGTGCGTTTGGCACCGGATTGATCGCATGGGTCAATGGCGGGCTGACCCGCAAGACGCTGGCCGAAAGTTTCTATGTCACAGCGCGCTCTAGCGCGATGATCTTCTTCATCATCTTTGGCGCGGCGTTCTATAACGGGTTTCTCGCACTCACACAGGTGCCGCAAAGCATTGCGGCATGGGTGGGCGGTTCCGGCTTCAGCCCGCTTATGGTGCTGCTTCTGATCCTGTGCTTCTATCTGATCCTTGGCTGCGTCATGGACAGCCTGTCGATGATCCTTTTGACCATCCCGATCTTCTGGCCGATCATGATGGAGCTGGATTTCAACTTTGTCAGCATGGCCGATCTGCACGCCGCGCGTGCCAGAGAGGCATTCCGCGCAGGCGTAGAGGTAGCGCCGGAAATGCTGCGAAGTATCGAGGCTGCACTGGCTGCGGGCGCTGAACTGACACGCGAGCAGATTCAGGCTCTCGGGTTGCGCCGCGTCAATGATCTGGCGCTGCAACGCGCGAATATCGAGATGACGGCCATCTGGTTCGGCATTCTGGTTCTGATCGTCGTCGAGGTGGGTCTGATTACCCCACCAGTCGGCATGAACCTTTTCGTCATTAACGCGATGGACCCGAAAACCAAGATCACGGATACCTATCGTGCGGTCATGCCCTTTGTCGCTTCTGACCTGATCCGTGTTGTGATTCTGGTGGCATTCCCTGCGATCACCTTGTTCCTGATTTCGCCGTGACACGATATTTTGCTGCATTCTGAACAGGTCGTTTGTGCGGCGCGCAGCAGTTTGTCGAATAAATGGGAGTCCGACAAATGGCCCTGATGGTGCCATATTTTCGCCTTCACCCTTAAGCAAGACTGGGGGCGTTAACCATGCGGAAGGAAAAGCCGATGTTCCAATTCTTGTCGGAAGCAAGTGGGTACAAAGCCAGCGAACCCAAGCTACCATTCATGTCACAAAGCAAAGCCAAGGCTGAGCCGGACGAGCGCGTCAATTCCCGGATCGACCTGCTGTCGGAAGTTCTTGATGCACGGCTGCCAGATCGAGGGTATATCAAACACTGATCTGAAGTTCTGGCAATTCCAGCGCACCCATGAGGTCGCGCAACTCTTGCCGGGCTGCGACATGGGACATGGTCATCGGTTCATTTCCCAGATCGCGCAGATCCAGCAGTGTCAGTCCCTTTGGAAACAGTTCGCGAAACACCACGCGTTCGCTAAATCCTGGTGCCAAACGAAAGCCGATGCGCCGTGACAATACGTCCAGCGCATCGCCTACCTTACGCTTGTTATGCATTGCGGTCGTGCCCATCCGGTTGCGCAATACCACCCAGTTCAGGGGCCGCAGTCCGGCTTGTGCGCGTGTCTGCCGCGCCTTCCAGACCATCTCGGAATAGATCGAGGGGGAGAGCACCTCGCCTGTTTCCGGGTCTGTCCGGGCCAGCAAGTCGAAATCTATGAAACTGTCATTGATCGGAGTGATGAGCGTGTCAGCCACGGAATGCGCGTACTGGCTAAGTCTGGTATATGACCCCGGACAATCTATCAGAATATAATCACATTCCGCGCTAAGTGCTTCCAGCGCGGCACTCATGCGGGCGTCATGTAATTGTGGCCCCTCGGGTATGTCGAAATCTGCTGCATCGGGCAAAGGCTGAAAGCGCGGGATTGGCAGGTCCACGCCCGAGCGCTTGGCCCAGTTGCTGCGGTTCTCGATATAGCGGCCAAAGCTTAGCTGGCGCAAATCCAGATCCATCGCCCCGACACGTTGTCCCATGCGGGCCAAGGCCACCGAGACATGCATCGAAACAGTTGATTTGCCCGATCCGCCTTTTTCATTGCCGACCACGATGATATGCGCCATCGCGAATGCCCCGCTACCTTGCCCCAAATATGCCTGCGTCCATCTAGGCTGGCAGCAAGGCGGATACAAGCATTCTCGTCAGTCATGCAACGCTTTGTCAGAAAACAAAAAAGGCGCGGTTTCCCGCGCCTTTCCGAACGTTCTGCGGCAGGTTTCAGAAACCAAGGCCAGCATATTTGTTCTTGAACTTCGACACGCGGCCACCTGTGTCCAGCAAGCGGCTGCTGCCACCGTTCCAGGCGGGGTGTACGCTTGGGTCCACGTCGAGCGACAGAGTGTCGCCTTCGGCGCCCCAGGTCGATTTCATCTGAATGATGGTGCCATCTGTCATCTTGACGTTGATCAGGTGGTAATCGGGATGAGTTTCGGATTTCATGGCTTCGCTCCTCAGGCTTTCGCGTCAAGCGGACGGTAGTTGGTCTTCTCGGCGATACGGGCAGATTTGCCGCGACGATCGCGAAGGTAATACAGCTTCGCACGGCGAACACGGCCACGACGCACAACTGAAATGCTGTCGATATTGGTCGAATACAGCGGGAACACACGTTCCACGCCCTCGCCGAACGAGATCTTGCGCACGGTGAAGGACGCAGCAATACCAGCGCCGCCCTTACGCGCGATGCACACACCTTCGAAGTTCTGCACCCGCGAGCGCGTGCCCTCGGTCACCTTGTAACCAACGCGAATGGTGTCGCCCGCCTTGAAATCGGGAATTTCCTTGCCAAGCTCTGCGATCTGCTCGGCTTCTATCTGTGCGATCAGGTTCATCGCAAATCCTCTCATATATACGCGGTTTTTCCGCGTCGGTGATGCTGTCCAAGAGCTCTGGTCTTCGACCGGGTCCATCGAAATGCCCGCCAGAGGTAGGTCACGCTTGTCATATCGTTGCGCTGTCGCCTGATCCTGATGAAGCTGTCAGGTATGGAAACATGCAAATACCCTTGGCCGAATCTCGTCCAAGGGTTGCGATCTATTACGGTGCGCCGCCCTTTGGGTCAAGGCATTTGGGCAGCAAAAACCCCGCGATACGCCTGTATCGCGGGGTTTGAGAGTTCATATAGGCACAATTCAGGCCATTGCAGCCTTGGCTTTGGCGACGATCTGGCCGAATGCATCGGGTTCGTGCACTGCAAGATCAGCCAGAACCTTGCGGTCCACTTCGATTCCTGCCAGCCCCAGCGCGTTGATGAAACGCGAATATGTCAGCGAGGGATCAATCTCGCGCACTGCGGCGTTGATGCGCTGAATCCAAAGCGCGCGGAAATTCCGCTTGCGAACCTTGCGGTCGCGGGTGGCATATTGGTTGGCTTTGTCCACAGCCTGCGTTGCAGTGCGGAAATTGCGCGAACGCGCGCCGTAATAGCCTTTGGCGGCCTTTACGACCTTGCGATGACGGGCGTGGGTGACTTTGCCGGACGTTACACGTGACATGACAGCTGCTCCTTAGC
>SLAT01000349.1 GCA_007126715.1 Roseinatronobacter sp. | reverse complement strand
TCCGAATTGCAGACCGAGTTGAACACCCGCGCATGGAGCGATACATGGCCGCGCTTTGCCACCCGCCCTGCCGCACTTGATGCCGGACGCTATGCGCGGTTCGAGGCGTTTCTGGCCGAACGCGGGGCGACTGCGGGCGGGCTGTCCGTGGATACGCTGGCCGTTGATGTGACCGCACAGGCCACACCATGAGCGCGCCGGATTATGGCCGCGCCTTCACCCTATGGCGCGCCTCCGCGCCTCAGTGGCAGGCTTACACGCGGCATGAATTTGTCGAAGCCCTGCGCCGGGGCGATCTGCCGCGCGCGAATTTCCTGCATTATTTGCGGCAGGATTATGTGTTCCTGACCCATTTCGCGCGGGCATGGGCGTTGGCGGCGGCCAAAGCGGCCACGATGGCTGAAATGCAGGCGGCATCCGCCACGGTACAAGCACTGGTGCACCATGAAATGCCGCTTCATGTGCAAATCTGCGCGGACGAGTGGATCGACGCGCAAGCGCTGGAAGCAACAATCGAAGCGCCCGCCAACCTTGCCTATACCCGCTATGTGCTGGAAGCGGGCTATTCAGGCGATTTTCTGGACCTGATGGCCGCCCTTGCCCCGTGTGTGATGGGGTATGGCGAGATTGGCGCGCGGCTGAAAGGGGCGGGTGGGCCGTATTCGGACTGGATCGAAACCTATGCCGGAGAAGAGTATCAGGCGTTGTGCCATGACGTTGGTGCCCTGATCGACGGCGCATTGGCCCACAGGCTTGGGCCGGATTGGGCCAGCCTGCCGCGCTTTGAGCATCTGGCGCAGAAATTTGCCACGGCCACACGGCTGGAAGTCGGGTTCTGGCAAATGGGGCTTGAGGGCGCATGACGGCCCTGCGCATCTGTGGCGATCTGTGGATGGGCGCAGCACCCCTGATCCGCAATCTGGCGCTAGAGATGCCCGCGCAGCGCTGGTCTGGCCTGCTTGGCCCGTCTGGCGTGGGCAAATCCACCCTTGCGCGACTGATTGCGGGGCTGCCCGGCCCCTACCGGCTGGAAGGCGCAGTTGGCGCTGAGGATGGCGCGCCGCTCGCGGGCCGCGTAGCTATGATGGCGCAAGAAGGGCAGCTTTTGCCTTGGGCCGATTGCGTGCAAAACGTCACTATCGGCGCGCGGCTGCGCGGTGCGCGGCCCGATATTGCGCGCGCCCGCAGATTGCTGGCACAGGTCGGGCTGAAAGGGATGGAGCGCCGCCGCCCCGATGCCTTGTCAGGCGGCCAGCGCCAGCGCGTTGCCCTCGCCCGCGTGCTGATGGAAGATTGCCCCATTGTCGTGCTGGACGAGCCGTTTTCGGCACTGGACACGGTCACGCGACTGGCGATGCAGGATCTGGCCGCGAAACTGTTGCAGGGGCGCACGGTGATCTTGATAACGCATGACCCGTTAGAGGCAATCCGGCTGTCGGATCATGCCTATCTGCTTGGACCCGATGGGGCCGAAGTGCTGGACCTGCCCGCCAGCCCCACCCCGCGCGACTACACCGCCGCCCCGACACTGGCCGCTCAGGCGCGGCTGCTGGCGCGGCTGCACAGGGCGGATCCTGCCTTATGCGCTGGCTGAGTACCTCCCTGATGCGTGGTCTGCTGGCGTTGGGCTTTGCACTGGCGCTGTGGCAAGGCGTGGTCTGGGCCAGCGGGGTGCCACCCTTCATCCTGCCGGGGCCGGGGCGTGTGGGGACCAGCCTTTGGACCAATGCGCCGCTGTTATGGGAACATGCGCGTTTCACTGCGGCCAACCTTGCTATCGGGCTGGCGGCTGGGGTGGCGCTGGGGGTGGCAACGGCGCTTAATCTGGCGCTGTCCCCCGGCGCGCGGCTGTTGTTGCGCCCCATGCTGATATTTGCGCAAGCCGTGCCCGTTTTCGCACTGGCCCCGATCATCACGCTCTGGCTGGGATATGGTGCGCCGTCCAAGATCGTCGTGGTCATGCTGGTCATCTATTTTCCGGTCACATCGGCCTTTTTTGACGGGCTGATGCGCTTGCCTGCCCCGCTGAATGATCTGGCGTTGATGATGCGCGCAACACCCTTGCGCCGCCTGTTTCTGCTGCAACTGCCCAATGCGTTGCCCGCGCTGGCCTCTGGCCTGCGGCTGGCGGTGGTCTATGCGCCTTTTGCGGTGGTTATCGGGGAATGGGTCGGCTCGTCGCGCGGGCTTGGGTATCTGATGCTCATGGCCAATGGGCGCGGGCAGACCGACCTGATGTTTGCAGCCCTGCTGGTGCTGGCGGCACAAAGCCTGATCCTGTTTTCGCTGTTTGAAGCGCTGGCGCGGGGCAGAATGAAAAAGGCCGGGCGCTGAGCGTCCGGCCGTGATGCTGAATCGGTGTTGTGGTTAGTGGATGTTTTCGAGGAGCCGCGCAGCACCGGGCCGCGGTGCGGCGATCCACGGTTGGATCTGTAACGCTTTATGCTGGCCAAATCCGCGAAAGATCAAAGCTATGCGCTGGTGGCAACCCAATCGCCGTGCCGTGGGTGCGGCCCGGCGATGCGCGGCGGGCTAACGCCCTTGATTCCGCGCATCTGAATTGTTGCCAAGTCCCGCAAAGTGCCCCTTTAGCCCGTTGGGGGGCATCTTTTGTCAGCTTCGGAGAATTAACGCTTGCCGCGCTTGGGCGGTTCTGCCCCACCGGGCCGGGCCGTTGCGCGGGGCTTGCGCGCGGCGGGCTTGGCCTGTCCGGGCGGTGTGAAGCGTTTGGAACTGTCGCGTGCGTCACTGCTGGTGGCCGGTTTGCCTGCGGGCTTTGGCTTGGCCCTTGGCGCGGGCTTGTCGCCCGGTTTCGCCGCCGGATCGCGCCGCTCATACTTGGCCTTGGCGCGGGGGCCATCGGGCTTGTCCTTTGGCTTGTAGCTGTCCTTGCCGCGCGGGGCATCGGATTTTTCCCGCGGCTTGTAAGCCTCGGCCTTGTCTTTTGGCTTATAGGCCTCGGGCTTGGTTTTGGCACGCGGGGCAGGGCTTGCGCTTGCGCTGTGGCGCGGTTTTCTCTCGCCCTCGGCGCGGGGGGCGGAAGCGGGCTTGCGGTCTGGTGACGCTTCAGCGCGGGGCCGTGGTGAAGGGGCGCTGGCGCGGTATTCGGGGCGCGGTCGGGGGGCCGCATCGGATTTCGGCCTGCCGCCACCGCCCGATTGGCGGTCTGGCGCCGCATCCATCGGGCGCGCGGTGATGCCGTCTTCCAGAACACCATCTGCGCCAATGGCAGCCATGAATCCGGCGGCGCTGGCTTCGGTCAACTCGACATGTGTTTCATTGTCCTGCACGCGGATTGCGCCGATGGCGGTCTTGTCCAGATTGCCCGCACGGCACAGAAGCGGCAGAATCCAGCGTGGTTCGGCCTTGTCATCGCGTCCGACCGACAGCGCGAACCAGCGGCTTGGGCCGAATGCCTTGTGTTCACGCGCAGCCGGTTTGGTGTCTGGTGGCAGAAGGTCTTCGGGTGCGGCATTGCGCTGCTGATAGAGGCGCAGATAGGCGGCCGCGACCACTTCGGGCGCATGAAGGGCTAGCAGTTTTGCGGCAAAACTCTGCTCATCCTCGGTCAGGGGGGTGGTCCATGCAGGGTCCGCCAGCAGGCGTTCTTCATCCTTTTGCAAGATATCCTCGACCGAGGGGGCAACCGTCCACTCCGCCGAGATCTTGGCCCATTTCAGCAGGTTTTCAGCCTTGCGCACAGCCCGTGGCGGCACGATCAGCGCCGAGATGCCCTTGCGCCCTGCGCGCCCGGTCCGGCCAGAGCGGTGCAGCAGGCTTTCGGTATTGCTGGGAAGGTCTGCATGAATGACAAGGTTCAGGTTCGGCAGGTCAATGCCCCGCGCGGCCACATCCGTGGCCACACAAACCCGCGCGCGCCCGTCACGCATGGCTTGCAGCGCATGGGTGCGTTCGGTCTGGCTAAGCTCGCCCGATAGCGTGACCGTGGCCAGCCCTCGATTGGTCAGGCGCGCGGATAAATGGCTGACAGCGGCGCGCGTATTGGCAAAGACAATGGCACTTTCATCGGCATGAAAGCGCAGCAGGTTGAAGATGGCATGTTCGCTGTCAGATGCCGCAACACGCAGCGCCTGATACGAGATATCTGCATGTTGATCGGTGCTGCCCAGCGTGCTGATCCGGCGCGCGTCGCGCTGGTATTGCTTGGCAAGTTTGGCGATCATGGGCGACACGGTGGCCGAAAACAGCAACGTCCGGCGGTCTGCGGGCGCTTTAGACAGCATGAATTCAAGGTCTTCGCGGAACCCCATATCCAGCATCTCGTCGGCTTCATCCAGCACGACGGCGCGCAATTCGCCCAGATCAAGGGCGCCACGCTCGATATGGTCGCGCAAACGCCCCGGTGTGCCGACAACGATATGCGCGCCGCGTTCCAGTGCGCGGCGTTCCTGGCGGCTGTCCATGCCACCCACACAAGACGTCACAATCGCGCCAGTCTTGGCATAAAGCCATGTCAATTCGCGCATGACCTGAAAGGCCAGTTCGCGGGTGGGGGCGACGACCAGCGCCAGCGGGGCCGCAGCAGGGCCGAAACGTTCCTCGGTCCCAAGCAGCGTGGGCGCGATGGCCATGCCAAAGCCGACAGTCTTGCCCGACCCGGTCTGTGCCGAGACAAGCAAATCCTGATCCATGATATCGGCGGCGGTGACCGCATTCTGGACAGGGGTGAGTTTGTCGAAGCCACGTTCTGCAAGGGCTTCGGACAGCGGAGTGATCATAGTGAATATATCCATAGAATTAGGCAGCTTGTGCCGTTGAGAGGGGTCAACGCGACATCTATCGGACCCATCCCCGAACGTCACATTGGGAGTAATTGCACAAAGCACCTGAAGGTGCTGATATGCGTCCTTGTGTCTTGTCAGCACGGCAAGGACGAGAAGTGACCCGATCTTCCTGTTCTGGACAAGCCAGAGACGGGCAAACAGGTTGCCCCCTCTCTCGCTGCGATTTGCCGTCATGTCAAGGTCATGCCGCCAAACTGGCAGGGAAGTGGCGTGCGCGTGCTTTCAGGCACGGGTCCCAGCAAACACACGGCAGGACTTGACATAAATCAGTGACAGCGCCGCGCTGTACGTGTTCAGTTGGGCAAGCGCCACAAGACCACGTCTATCGCAGCCACGCGCAGCCAGCGCGCCGCGCGCAAGCGCATATCCTGTCCCCGCGCGCTTTCTCTTGCGCCCCACCAATATAAGGCCGCACCATGACCCAAAAGCCGAAGCGCCAGAAAACCAAGCAAACTGCGGCATCAGTGGCCCCTCCAACGCGCCGCATCGCGCCCGAAGCATCGCATGGGTCGCGCGAAGATGCAGGGCGGCACGCGCATTCGGCGCTTGATCGTAGCGCGATGGCCTCTCTGGCGAAGCTGACCTCTGGCCTGTCGCCTCATGCGATACTGGATGCCTGGGGGGATTGGGCAATGCATCTGGCCCGTGCCCCCGGTCGCCAGATCGAATTGATGGAGCGCGCGCAGGCCAATTGGCTGAAACTTGCGCATTTTGCCGCCGCGACAACCCTCGGACAGGGGCCTGAAAAACCCTTTGCGCCGGGGCGTTATGATACGCGCTGGACACATGAGGGCTGGAACAAGCCCCCATTCGCGATCTGGCAGCAAGGGCTTCTGGCCACGCAGGATTGGTGGCAGGGGGCCACCTCGGACCTGCGCGGGCTTAAGCGCGAGAATGCGCAGCGCACCGGATTTATGATGCGCCAGTTGCTTGATACTGTCTCACCTGCGAATTTTCCGGCCATCAACCCCGAGATACTGGAAAAGACATGGCAGACCGGCGCGCGCAACCTGTTTGACGGGGCAGTGCATTACGCTGACGATGCGTATCACATCCTTGCCAATGAACACCGCCCCGTGCCCGAAGAATTCGCCTTGGGCAAGGTTTTGGCCTGCACACAGGGCGAAGTGGTCTATCGCAATGACTTGATCGAATTGATCCAATACAGCCCGACCACCGACACGGTGCAGGCCGAACCGGTGCTGATCGTGCCGGCATGGATCATGAAATACTATATTCTGGACCTCTCGCCGGAAAATTCGCTGATCCGCTGGCTGGTGGGGCAGGGCTACACGGTTTTTTGCATCTCATGGCGCAATCCCGGCGCTGAACATGCCGAGTGGTCGCTGGAGCATTACCGCCTGCAAGGTGTGATGCAGGCATTGGAGGTTGTGAACGCGATTGTGCCCGATCAAAAGGTCCATGCAAACGGGTATTGTCTTGGCGGGACGCTGCTGGCGATTACTGCCGCGACCATGGCGCGCGACGGTGACACGCGGCTGGCCTCGATCACCCTGATGGCCGCGCAGGTGGATTTCGCCGAGGCAGGCGAATTGCTGCTGTTTCTGGACGAAAGCCAGGTCGCCTATCTGGAAGACATGATGTGGGCGCAAGGCTATCTGGACCGCCCCCAGATGTCGGGGGCTTTCGCCGCAATCCGCTCCGAAGACCTGATCTGGACGCGCGCGGTCCGGCGTTATTTTCTGGGTGAGCCGGATTTGCCGACGGATATGAGCGTCTGGGTCAATGACACGACACGTATGCCCGCGCGGATGCATTCGGAATATCTGCGCGGAGTGTTTCTGGAAAATCGCATCACGGCGGGACGGTTCGCGGTCGAGGGGCGTGTGATCGCACTCAAGGATATCGCGGCACCCATGTTCGTCGTCGCAACCGAGTCCGACCATATTGCGCCGTGGCGGTCAGTCTACAAGACGGCCCTGTTCACCGATTGCGACATGCATGTCCTGCTGACAAAGGGCGGGCATAATGGCGGGATCCTGTCTGAACCGGGCCATAAGGGGCGACATTACCGCATCGGACACCGCCCGGCTGGCGCGCATTACCTTGACCCTGACAGCTGGCTGGCCGCCAATGACCCCATTTCGGGGTCGTGGTGGCCGGAATGGGCGCGCTGGCTTGATAAGCACAGCAGCGGCACATGTGCCCCGCGCATTCCTGCGGCGGGCCTTGGTCCAGCCCCGGGGGAGTATATACACCAGAGTTGATACAGGCCGCCTGTCCTGAAATCTGGTTAACGGGGGCGTGCGGCGCAGGCGCATCTTTGTTTTCCGCACCTGAGACAACGCGTCGCCATGAGTTGCGAAGATCAGCTTTGCGGGACAAAGCCGCCGGTCGCTGGCTTGTCCTGCGCGGAATCAAGGCCGAAGGCCGCCGCGCATCGCCGGGCCGCCCTCACGGCACGGCGATTGGGCTGCCATCAGCGCACAGCTTTGA
>SLAT01000330.1 GCA_007126715.1 Roseinatronobacter sp. | reverse complement strand
GCCGATTGCTCAAACCCAATGGCGCGATCTGGGTGATCGTCTCCTATCACAACATTTTCCGCGTTGGCACCGCGCTACAGGATGCGGGCTTCTGGATTCTCAATGACGTGGTCTGGCGCAAGTCTAACCCAATGCCCAATTTTCGGGGCAAACGGCTGACCAATGCCCATGAGACGATGATCTGGGCCTCGAAATCCGAAGGCGCCAAATACACTTTCAACTACGAGGCACTCAAGGAACTCAATGAGGGCGTGCAAATGCGCTCGGACTGGGTCCTGCCCATCTGCTCAGGCCATGAACGGCTGAAAGATGACAATGGCGACAAGGCCCATCCCACCCAGAAACCGGAATCCCTGCTGCACCGGGTTCTCGTAGGGTCAACCAATCCCGGCGATATCGTGCTGGATCCTTTCTTTGGCACTGGCACGACAGGGGCCGTCGCCAAATTGCTGGGTCGCAACTATATCGGCATCGAACGCGAAGAGGCCTATCGCAAAGTAGCGGCCAAGCGTCTGGGCCAGGTGCGACCGCTCGAAGCGGCGGCCTTGCAGACAATCGTCTCGAAACGCGCTCAGCCGCGTGTGGCTTTCGGACAACTGGTCGAACGCGGCATGCTGCGCCCTGGCGAAATGCTGGTCAACCCGCGCGGGCAGGCTGCCAAGGTTCGCGTCGACGGATCTCTGGTCAGTGCCGAGCATCGCGGCTCCATCCATCAGGTCGGCGCCGCGCTAGAGAATGCACCCTCATGCAATGGCTGGACCTATTGGCAGTTCAAGCGCGATGGTCAGTTGATCCCGATCGATATCCTGCGTCAGCAAATCCGTGCAGAGATGCACGACTGACGCTTTTCCAGTTTACCGCCGGTGTCCTGTGTTACCCGCCGGGACGCCAACTTACCCCGCCTTTTGGCGGGGTTTTTTTTGCTGTCCGGTCCAGAAATACAGCATTTTCTTGCCTTAAATACTCAAAAAAACCGGAACCCCCGGCCCGGAACGGGCAGGGGGTGACATATAGACTTGCGGCGCAGCCGCACCTTCAGATCACGCAGCTTGCAACTGGTCCCAGCAATCAAGAGCCTTGCCGGCATACATTACCGCAGGTCCGCCCCCCATCTGTATCGCCATAGCCAGCACATCGCCCAATTCCTCGCGCGTGGCGCCAGCTTTGATCAGCGCTTCCACGTGGAAGGCGATGCATGGCTCGCAGCGGATAGCTATCGCGATACCAAGCGCGACAAATTCCTTTTCCTTATGTCCAAGGACGCCGCCTTCCTTAACCGCGCGCGACAGGCCGCCAAACCCCTTCATCGCGTCAGGAATGGCCTTGGCCAGATTGCGGCTCTGGTCGCGGGTTGCAGCGATGAAAGCGGGATAGTCCATGATCATTCCTCACATATTACTTTATGAATGCGAGGTCGCACGGACCAGAGTGGCCTGCCTTGATCTGTATCAAATCCCCAAAAAGGGCTGGGCCAGACGTGGCAACAGCCCGCGGAATTTCAACGGAGCATCCGTTACAGCAAGGCAGATGCAATCTGCACCTGCCTGCGCGATCGGCTGGTGTTCGGTCCCCTCATCCGCGATCTCTATGTCGCCCCGGCTGAAGCAATCCTCATCATCTGCAAAAGCGCCTTGCAGCACCAGTGTCAGTTCCATGCCATGATGCCCGTGATCGGGCACCGCCTTGCCAGCAGGAATATACAACAGGCGTGCTGTCGCATTCTCGGATGTCGGGATCACTGCTTGCCGCACGCCACCCCCGACATTGCGCCATTTCACGTCCTGCACATCACCGCCGACATAGCTGCGCAATGGCTCTGGCAGGGTCCAGCCTTCCTGTCTTGCCTTGCCGCTCTCGCCTATGCGTTCGCTCGGAACCTGGGCCTTGATGCGCGACAATGTCGCCGCAAGTGCCTCATGTGGCATGGGTGCAGCCGCATCTTCGACACGTTCCAAAACGGCGCCACCTATGGCATCATAGCTGGCAAGGCGTGCGCGACACTCGTCGCACATAGCCAGATGGGTTGCGACAGCCAAGTTAAAGGCTTCGGGCAGGGTGCCTGCCGAATAGGCCATCAATAATTTTTCGCTCAGGTGGTGGGTAATCATGGTCGTCGTCTTTCTCAACTCAGGGAATGGCGCAAGCGTTCAAGCGCCAGCCTTATTCGGGATTTGATCGTGCCAAGGGGCAATCCGGTTTCATCTGCGATTTCACTATGGGTTAAATCGCCAAAATACGCGCGTTCGATCATTACGCGTTGTTTTTCAGGCAGGCTTGCGATGGCTGATATCAGCTGCTCGCTTTCTTGCTGCAAGGTCATCACGTCCAGTTGGTCTGGCTCTGCTTCCGGTCCCCAAGTCAATTCTTCAGGTTCTGGCCTGCGATCGCGGCGCAGCATGTCGATGCGCCGGTTGCGGGCGATGGTAAATATCCATGTTGCAACGCTTGCACGCGCGGGGTCGAACTGCGCGGCTTTGTTCCAAACCGTCACCATCACATCTTGAGCGCATTCTTCAGCCAAGGCGTGGTCAGCCCCTGATTTCATCAAAAAGCCTTTGACCCTTGGCGCAAAATGCTCGAACACCTCTGTGAACGCATCTGTATCTTTTTCGGTCGCCACTTTTTCAAGAAGGACAACCCATTTCGCTCCGTTTTGTACATCCACTGCCGATTGCCTTTTCCCGCGGCGATATCCGTCGTGCTGAACGCACAGCATATTCACAGCCGAAGCGGCTTGTCGAGAAGGCAGAGTTTGAGGCGTGATATCGAACATGTCAGATTTACGTGACATCCTCGAAACTGGATCACATTCTCAGGTCAAAAAATCCACATGAAAATCACATCTTTTTTGGAATGATCCGTCGATGCGCGCGCCGCGTAATCCTCACAACACAAGTACGATAGGGAGTGGCTGAATGCCATTTGAACTGATTGATACCCCCGCGAGAAGAATTGCAGTTATAGGCGGGGGCATCTCCGGGCTGGCAAGCGCATGGCTCATGTCGCAGCGACATCGTGTCACATTATTCGAAGCGGAACCCCGTTTTGGCGGCCATGCGCGCACCATTGCTGCAGGGAAGAAGGGTGACCAGCCTGTTGATACGGGTTTTATCGTCTTCAATTACACGAATTACCCTTATCTGACGGCCCTCTTCGAGAAGTTGGATGTGCCGGTCGTGAAGTCGAACATGTCATTCGGCGCATCTTTCGACGCTGGTGCTTTTGAATATTCGCTGTCCGGGATTGACGAGATTTTTGCCACTCGCAAGAATCTTGCCAACCCGCGCTACTGGCGCATGATCCGCGACATCATGCATTTCAACAAGAATGCCCTGTCCGTCAGCCAGGCCGACCCAAGCCTGAGCATTGGTGCCCTGTTGGAAAAGCTTGGAACCGGCGACTGGTTCAGAGAGCGGTATCTGCTGCCCTTCTCTGGTGCAATCTGGTCGACGCCGACGCAGAAGATCCTCGACTTCCCGGCCCATGCGATGATCGATTTCTTCCGCAATCACGCGCTTCTGGGCTATGAGGGGCAGCACCAGTGGTACACGGTTCAGGGTGGATCGGTCGAATATGTTAGTAGGCTGGAGGCGTATCTGGACCGCGCAGGTGTCAATCTGCGCTCCGGCACGCCTGTTCAATCTGTGCGGCGCGGGCCAATGGGCGTCTGGATCAAGACCAAAGGGGCCGAGGAAGAGCAATTTGACGAGGTGATCCTTGCAACCCATTCCGATGTGAGCCTGCGTTTGCTTGCCGACCCGACCGGCGCAGAGGCACAGGCGTTGGGCGCGGTGAAATACCAGCCCAATGACGCGATCCTGCATTGCGATACAAGTTTCATGCCCAAGCGGCGCAAGTGCTGGTCAAGCTGGGTCTATACCGAACGCGGGCCACAGGACCGCGAGCGTATTTCACTAAGCTATTGGATGAATTCACTGCAACCCATCCCGCATGATGACCCCATGTTCATCACGCTCAATGCCAACCACCCTGTGCGCGAGGAATGTATCTACGACACCTACACATTCTCGCATCCCGTCTATGACACAGCCGCGCTGGAAGCGCAGAAGGCTATCCGCAACTTCAATGGCACAAACCGGACATGGTTTTGCGGGGCCTGGATGCGCAACGGGTTTCATGAGGACGGCTTTGCCAGCGCGGTCGATATCGCCCGCGCGATGGAAGAGCGCATCAAGAAACTGGCGGTCGCATGAGTGTTGTGGAACATATCGCAGGTCAGACCTTTCACGGGCGGCGCGGGCCGATCAGCAACAAATTCACCTATGCGGTGGATTATGTGCTGTTTAACGCCGAAGATGAGTTGCACCTGCCGCGCCTGATGTCGCGCAACCGGCGCAATGTCGCCAGCCTAAGTGACCGCGACCACGGCGGCGCACCGGGGCAGGGGCGGGGGGCCGCGTGGGTGCGCGAGGTGCTTGCGGCCCATCAACTGGAAGCGGTGAGTGGTGGCGCGGTCTGTCTGTTGACGCAACCGCGCGTGCTGGGGCATTTGTTCAACCCGGTCAGTTTCTGGCTGTGCCATGACACGCAGGGCGGGTTGCGTGTGGTGATTGCCGAGGTCAACAATACCTATGGCGACCGCCATTCCTATCTTTGCGTCAAGCCCGACCGCTCGATTATTCAGGGCAGTGATACGCTGGCGGCGCAAAAGATTTTCTATGTTTCGCCCTTTCAGCCGGTCGAGGGCGATTATGCGTTCAATTTCGATATCCAGCCTGAAAAGCTGTCGATCCGCATCGGCTACAAGCAAGACCACGAGGCGCCGGGGGCCGGGCTGGTCGCGACTTTGACTGGCGACCGCCGCCCGTTGCGCAATCGCGCCATTCTGGGCGCAATGGTACGCCGCTTCGGGTCGCGCCGTGTGCTGGCGCTGATCCATTGGCAGGCATTCAAGCTGTGGTGGCTGGGGGCGAAATTCACCTCACGGCCAAAACCGCCCACCCAAGAGATCAGCCAATGACCACGGCGGTCGCAGCCAGCCCGCGCCCGCGCCTGTGGGGCTATTCGTTATTTGGCGGGTTGCTGGCGATGGCCGGTTTGCCGATCTACATCCACGCGCCGTATTTCTACGTCGATGAATATGCCGTATCGCTGGCCGCGTTGGGCACTGTCCTGTTTGTATTGCGCGGGCTGGATTTTGTGCAGGACCCGGCATTAGGCTGGCTGGCCGCACGGCTGAACCATATGCGCGGGCTTGCTGTGGCGCTGACGGCTTGTGTCATGGCCGCCGCGATGTTGATGCTGTTTGCCATTCCCCCCATGTTCGCGCCGCTTGCATGGTTTGCCATTGCATTGACGCTTCTGTTCTCCTGCTATTCCTTTCTGACCATTTGCTTTTATGCCACAGGTGCCGCGCGCGGTGAGACACTGGGGCAGGGCGGGCATGTCTATCTGGCCGGATGGCGCGAAACTGGCGCTTTGCTTGGCGTGTGTCTGGCGGCTGCCGCGCCAGTGGCGCTTGAAGCTGTTTTGCCTGCGCCGTTCATGGGCTTCGCGATCGGCTTTGTCGTAATCACATTGCTGGCGATTGCTGCAATGCGCGCCGAATGGCCGCGCGCGCGCAACGTGGAAGTGGCCGATGTCGGGCTTAGCCTGCGCGATGTGTTCGCCGATGCGACCGCGCGGCGCTTGCTGATCATCGCACTTGTCAATGCGACGCCTGTCGCCATTACCTCGACCTTGTTTCTGTTCTATGCCGAAAGCGTGTTGCAGGCCGAAGGCATGGAAGGGGTTTTGCTGATCCTGCTATTCCTGTCGGCGGCAGCTTCTGCGCCGCTTTGGGCGCGGCTGGCGCGGCGCACGGGGGCCAAGACGGCGCTGCTTTCGGGTATGGGGCTGGCTGCGCTGAGTTTTGCTTTCGTCACCACGCTTGGCCCTGGCGACCTGGCGCTGTTTGCGCTGATCTGCGTGATCTCTGGCGCGGGCATCGGGGCTGACCTGACGCTGCTGCCTGCGATCTTTTCGCGGCGCATGGCAGAGTTGTCGCCCGAGGCGGCCAAGGGTTTTGGCCTTTGGGCCTTTGTCACCAAGGCAACGCTGGCACTGGCGGCATTGATGGTATTTCCCGCCTTGCAGGTTTCAGGCTTCGAGGCCGGGGCAGAGAACAGCCCCGCCGCGCTGACCACCCTTGTCTTGCTATATGCAGCCCTGCCTTCGGTCTTGAAGGTCGCTGCCATCGCGCTTCTGGCGCTGACCCCCTTGAAGGAGAGCTGACCATGAGCATGTTTTTGACCTTTCTTGCCGGTATTGCACTGGTCTTGGCGCTATTTGCACTTGGACAACGCGTTATCGGGTTTCAGGCGCAGAAACCGGAAGATTATGCCAAGCTGACCCCAAGCGTCGACATCCGGCACCACCTCTCGGGGCCGATCCGCTGTGAGGGGGTTATCTATGGTCCGATGGGTCGGGTCACATCCCGATTCACCGCCGATATGGAGGGGCGCTGGGATGGCAATCGTGGCGTTCTGAGCGAGCATTTCATCTATGACAGCGGCACCAAGCAAGACCGCGAATGGCGGTTGACGTTGGGCAATGACGGGCGCATCACCGCCGAGGCGGATGATCTGGTCGGCACGGGTTCTGGCAAGCAGGAAGGCGGGGCGCTGCGCCTCAACTACACGATCCGCCTGCCTGAAAGTGCGGGGGGCCACGCGTTGCAGGTGACTGACTGGATGTATCTGATCGACGACAAGACCATTGTGAACCGCAGCCAGTTTCGCAAGTTTGGTATCAAGGTGGCCGAGTTGGTGGCGACTATGCGGAAGGTGGATGCATGAGGAAACTCTCGGGGAAAACATATTGGATCGTCGGGGCGTCCGAGGGCTTGGGCCGCGCGCTGGCCCAAAAGCTGTCAAAGGCAGGGTGCACGCTGGTCCTGAGTGCCCGCAGCGCGGACAGCTTGCAGGCCCTTGCCGACAGCCTGCCGGGAGAAGCGCGGATCGTGCCCTGTGATGTGTCAGATCGCGATTCGGTGGTTCGGGCGGCACAAGAGTTGGGTGAGGTGGACGGGCTGGTGTTTCTTGCCGGTGTCTATTGGCCCTTTTCGGCGACCGAATGGCACCCAGAGCAGACCGAGGCGATGTTCGATGTCAACCTGACCGGCGCGGCGCGGGTCTTGGGGCAGGTTGTGCCGGCAATGGTGAAGCGCGGGGCAGGGCATATCGTGATTACCGGCTCGCTTTCCGGCTACAGGGGGTTGCCGGGGTCTATCGGGTATAGTTCCAGCAAGGCCGGGCTGATGCATCTGGC
>SLAT01000165.1 GCA_007126715.1 Roseinatronobacter sp. | reverse complement strand
GAAATTCACGGTTGAGCTGATCGCCCCGATCGCGATGGAAGAGAAGCTGCGCTTCGCTATCCGCGAAGGCGGCCGCACTGTCGGCGCTGGTGTTGTGTCGAAAATCATCGAATAATCAAGCCTTTACGCCTTGAACTTGCAGGGGGCGTGCAGGCATTGCACGCCCCTTTTGCATGTTTGAGGCCCCTATGAATAAACTGTTTTCGCGCTTTGAGTCGCAAATAGACGCCTATCCTGCGACACCGCCAACCCAACCGCCGGCGACGCTTTGGGGGTTTTCGGTCCATTTTGCACGGCCGCTGCTGCCATGGCTTTTGGCTATGTCGGGCCTCTCGGCTGTGTTTGCCATCATCGAGATCATCCTGATCGGGTATCTGGGCACGTTGGTGAACCGGATGACCGAATTGGGGCCTGAGGGGTTTCTGGACGCCGAGTTTTCCCGCCTGATGGGGATGGCCGGGCTGCAACTGGTGGCCTTGCCGATCATTTCCGTGCTTGGCGCTCTGGTCATGTATCAGGCGATCATGGGCAATTTCCCCCAGCGCATCCGCTGGCAGGCGCATCGCTGGATTCTGGGCCAGTCGATGGGCTATTTTCAGGATGAATTCGCGGGCCGGATCGCCACGCGGCTGATGCAGACTGCGCTTTCGGTGCGCGAAGTGGTGATGAAGCTGATGGATGTCGCGGTCTATATCAGCGCTTATTTCATTGGCACGCTATGGCTTGCGGCAACGCAGGACATGCGGCTTGCGCTGCCGTTTCTGCTATGGTCGCTGGCATATGGTGCCTTGCTTTGGGTGATCGTGCCGCGTCTGGGGCGTGTGTCGCAACAACAGGCAGATGCGCGCGCGCAGATGACGGGGCGCATTGTCGACAGCTATACCAATATCGCCACGGTCAAACTTTTCAGCCATTCTGCCCGCGAAGAAGCCTATGCCCGCGATGGGCTTGATGGGTTCTTGCAGACTGTTTATCGGCAAATGCGGCTGGTTGCCTTGCAGGATATCGGGGTCAACCTGATCAATGCTGTGCTGACGGCATCGGTGACGGGTCTGGGCTTGTGGCTATGGCTGCAAGGGCGGATTGATCTGGGCGCGCTTGCGGTTGCTATTCCGCTTGCGCTGCGCTTGGGCAACATGTCGCATTGGATCATGTGGGAATTCGCGGCTTTGTTTGAAAACATCGGCACTGTGCGCGACGGTGTGTCGACCTTGTCATTGCCGCGCCAGATAAACGATGCGCCAGATGCCAAGCCCCTAAATGCCAGCAAGGGCGCTGTCGAGTTCCGCAATGTCACCTTTCGCTATGATGGGGCCGCGGCCAAAAAGCCTGCGGTTCTGGATGCGTTGTCGCTTGATATTGCGCCGGGGGAAAAGGTCGGGCTTGTGGGCCGTTCTGGTGCGGGGAAATCGACACTGGTGAACCTGCTGTTGCGGTTTTACGAGGTGAATGGCGGTCAGATCACGATTGACGGTCAGAACATTGCGCAAGTCACGCAGGAAAGTCTGCGCGCGGCCATTGGTGTCGTGACACAGGACACAGCGCTGTTGCATCGTTCGGTACGCGACAATATCGCCTATGGCCGCCCAGAGGCGCGCGAGGACGAAATCTGGGCCGCTGCCGATCTGGCCGAGGCGCGCAGCTTCATCGAGGATCTTGCCGATGCGCAGGGCAGGCGCGGGCTGGATGCCCATGTCGGCGAGCGGGGCGTGAAACTATCGGGCGGGCAGCGCCAGCGCATCGCGATTGCGCGCGTTGCACTGAAAGATGCGCCGATCCTGATTCTGGATGAGGCCACCTCGGCGCTGGACAGCGAGGTTGAGGCGGCGATTCAGGCGCAACTTACCCGTCTGATGCAGGGCAAGACTGTGATCGCCATCGCGCATCGCTTGTCGACCATCGCCGCGATGGACCGGCTGGTGGTGATGGATCAGGGCCGGATCATCGAGCAGGGGCGCCATGAGGACTTGCTTGCGCAAAACGGGCTGTATGCGCGCCTCTGGGCGCGTCAGTCAGGTGGTTTTCTGATCGAGAGTGACGAAGAGGGCACCGAAATCTAGGTCCAGAGATATCGCGCAGCGGCTATGTTGCGCGATATCTCGCTAAAAATCGGCTCACTTGCGTTTGACAATAACGAGAGGGATTGCGCGCGGTTCGTATCAGCAGGATATAGGCGGGGTCCAACTGTTCGCGCCGTGGGGCCCCTCCCGTCACGCGTGCGCTGTCATATTCACGTGCCTACGGAGCAAGTATGCAACCGATTTTTCCGTGCCCCGAGATTTCTTATCCGATCATTCTTGAGGATGGCAGTACGCATCCTGATACGGTGTTCTTGCGCGCGGTTATCGACCATCCGCGCTGGCAGGTGGGGGACTATACCTATGCCAGTTCGGAATCTGCGCCTCAGGACTGGGCCAGATATCTGGCACCATATCTGTTCACCTTCGCACCAGAGCGACTGAGCATCGGGAAATTCTGCCAGATCGCGGATGGTGTCCGGTTTATCACGGCCTCTGCAAATCACCGCTATGACGGGTTTTCCAGCTATCCCTTTGCCATTTTCCATCGCAATTTTGAGGGTGACTCCTCGATGCCCGACGCTGGTCCTGACACAGTTATAGGAAATGATGTCTGGATAGGGCAGGGCGCGCGTATTCTTCCGGGTGCACAGATCGGTGATGGCGTAATCATCGGTGCCGGGGCTGTCGTGCATGGCACGGTTGCGCCTTATCAGGTTGTGGCTGGCAATCCGGCGAAGCCTGTTCGCGCGCGCTTTGCGCCAGATGTGGTTGCGCAGTTGCTATCGATTCGATGGTGGGACTGGCCGATCGAGCAAATAATGCGCCATCAGGCAGCAATTTGCGGGGCGGATCTGGAATTGCTCTTGGCGGCGTCCGCAGAGATAGCAGTGCAAGAGAGGTGATTTCCCTCTTGATCTTGGGCAGGCGCTGACATAACCCTGCGCCACGGACTAGGGGTATAGCTCAGTTGGTAGAGCATCGGTCTCCAAAACCGAGGGTCGTGGGTTCGAGTCCCTCTGCCCCTGCCAGTCCGGCAGCGGTTATGCTTCACATCGGGGCACATAAAACCGCAAGCACGCATCTTCAGAAAACACTGTCCCTGAATCGCGATATTCTTGCGCAGCAGGGATGCGTTTATTTTGGCCCTGACAGATTGCGACGCGATCTGAAGATACCGGGCCTGCACCGTCGACCCAATGCAATCCGCCACAGAATCAAACCGCTTCTGGATGCGATTCAGGCCGAACAGGCAATGGGACGCAGGCTGCTTCTGTCTGATGAAAACATCATGGGCGGTGGCCCGAAACCACCCGCTTTGGCACAGGGCGAAGTGCTGTATCCCAAGTTGCAAAACCAGATGACCGTTCTGCTTGACGCGCTGGAGTTGCGCGACGTGACGGTTTGTCTTGCGCTGCGCAATCCGCTTGATCTGCTTGTCTCTGCATGGGGGCATCAGTTCCGGCGCGGAAACCTTGAAGGGTTCGAGCAGTTTTGCGAAGACGTGGCGCCACTGGCGCTTCGGTGGTCAGATGTTGTTTTGCGCTTGCGATCATGTTCGGGGGTCAAACGGGTTCTGATCTGGCGTCACGAAGACTATTCAAGTTTGCTCAACCCCTTGGTGGGTGCCCTAAGTGGGTGCAGGCCGGATACGGCCTTGAAAGCGCTTGCACAGGAAAGGGGCAGCGCATTTCTGATTGGCCCGTCTGCACGTGCGATAGAGTTGGTGCCCAAACTGGTTGCTGATGAACCGGGGCTAGACGCAAAGCTGGCCCTGCGCCGCGCAATGCGCCAGTTTCCGAAATCTCTGGACCATCCGGCCCCGCAACCCTTCCCGGCAGATCATGTCGCACAGTCAAAAGCGCAGTATCAAGCTGATTGGGACAGGCTGGCAGCTACGGCAGGTGTTGCTTGCCTGACACCCTGAGATCGGCACAATGCCGCTGTTATGCCGAAAGCGCCTTGAAACCCCGCGACCTCCTGCGTATGTCCGGCGCAAGCAAAAGGATTTCTCGCATGGCCAAGACCAACCCTTTCCAGTTCATGCAGCAGGTGCGCGCCGAGACCGCGAAGGTCACCTGGCCCACACGGCGCGAGGTGCTGGTGACAACCGTGATGGTGTTCATCATGGCGGCACTCACGGCTGTTTTCTTCTTTCTTGTGGATATTGTCATTCGCACCGGGCTGGCCGGACTTCTGGGAATGTTCAATTAGAGTTCGGCAAAGAGCAGGCGGGGCTTGAAAACTCCGTTCGCTGCCTGTAATGCACGCTCAAAGCGCACCGGGTTGGTGCGCTGTTTGTTTTGAACTTCTGACAGGGCATGCAGCCAACATATGGCAAACCCTGGCAGGCCGGTGCAGATCGCATCGGAGAAGAGCAGAAAGATGGAAAACATGGCCAAGCGCTGGTATTCGGTAAGCGTTCTGTCGAATTTCGAAAAGAAAGTGGCCGAGGCCATTCGCACCGCTGTGTCAGAAGGCGGTCTGGAAGATCAGATCGAAGAAGTTCTGGTGCCCACCGAGGAAGTGATCGAGGTGCGCCGCGGCAAGAAAGTTACCTCCGAGCGCAGGTTCATGCCCGGTTATGTTCTTGTGCGCATGGAGATGAGTGCGAAAGCCTATCACCTGATCAACTCCATCAACCGCGTGACAGGCTTTCTGGGCACGCAGGGCAAGCCGATGCCGATGCGGGATGAGGAAGTGAACCTGATTCTGAACCGTGTGCAGGAAGGCGAAGAAGCCCCGCGCACGCTGATCCATTTTGAGGTGGGTGAGCAGGTCAAGGTCAATGATGGACCTTTCGAAGGGTTCTCTGGTCTGGTTGAGGAAGTGGACGAACCGGGCAACCGCCTGAAGGTGATGGTATCGATTTTTGGCCGGGCAACCCCGGTCGATCTGGAATTCACACAGGTGTCGAAAGACAGCTGATGTGATGTGCGTGGGAGGCAGACCGGGCGCGCCCGGATCCTGCCTGACCACTAAACCGCAAACAGCCCCTTGCACGCGTGCAATTCAGGGGTGAGGTGAAAGAAGGAGAGGCCAGATGGCCAAGAAAGTAGTTGGGCAGCTCAAGCTGCAAATTCCGGCGGGCAAAGCAAACCCGTCCCCGCCCGTTGGTCCCGCATTGGGTCAGCGCGGCATCAATATCATGATGTTCACCAAGGAATTCAACGCCCGCACAGCCGAGCTTGAACCAGGTGCACCAATCCCAACCGTGATTACCTATTATCAGGACAAGTCCTTCACGATGGACCTGAAGACGCCGCCCGCGTCTTGGTATCTCAAGCGTGCCGCTGGCCTGAAGCCAGTTGGCAAGCGCAACCGCGCACGTGGCTCGGAAGCGCCTGGCCGCAACACAGCCGGCACAGTGACCACCAAGCAGGTCCGCGAAATCGCCGAGGCCAAGATGAAAGACCTCAACGCAAACACCGTCGAGGCCGCCATGCAGATCATTGCAGGCTCGGCCAAGTCGATCGGTATCGAGGTGAAAGGGTAATCTCATGGCTAAACTTGGAAAACGTGTGAAAGCTGCCCGCGAAGCCTTTGTCGGAAAGCAGAACCTGACTGTCGAAGAAGCGGTAGAACTGGTGAAAGCCAATGCAACGGCAAAATTCGACGAAACAGTCGAGATTGCGATGAAGCTTGGCGTTGATCCGCGCCACGCAGACCAGATGGTTCGCGGTGTGGTGATCCTGCCAAACGGCACCGGCAAGACCGTGCGTGTCGCTGTCTTTGCACGCGGCCCCAAGGCTGACGAAGCAAAAGCCGCAGGTGCAGATATCGTGGGCGCCGAGGACCTGATGGAAACCATCCAGTCCGGCAAGATCGAGTTTGACCGCTGCATTGCAACACCGGACATGATGCCGATCGTCGGGCGTCTGGGCAAGATTCTTGGCCCGCGCAACCTGATGCCGAACCCCAAGATCGGTACAGTGACGATGGATGTGGCCGAAGCTGTGAAAAGCGCCAAGGGCGGTCAGGTCCAGTTCAAGGCTGAGAAAGCCGGGATCGTGCATGCAGGCATCGGCAAGGCGTCTTTTGACGCGGCCAAGCTGGCGGAAAACCTGCGCGCATTTGTCGATGCGGTCGCCAAGGCCAAGCCGACAGGTGCTAAAGGCGCCTATATGAAAGGCGTTTCTGTCAGCTCCTCCATGGGGCCGGGCGTAACTGTTGATGTGACCAGCGCCACTCAGGGCTAAGGTCTGTTTCAATACGGAAAAAAGGGCGGCATATGCCGCCCTTTTTGCGTTATTCCATGACTTCAGGGGCTTTGCCCCTCTTGGGCCTTTGGCCCAATTCACCCCAGAGTATTTTCAGCAAGAAAATGCTACCAACGCTTCAAGGCGTCTTCATCCACGTCTTTTGCGGCAACCCATTCTGACCCGGTTCTGGTGACTTCCTTTTTCCAGAATGGCGCGCGGGACTTGAGGTAATCCATCAAGAATTCGGCTGCGGCAAAGGCATCGCTGCGATGACGTGATGCGGTCGCGACCATCATGATCTGATCACCCGGTCGCAGCGGCCCGTATCGGTGGATGATCAGGCACTGGTTCAATGACCAGCGCCGGTTTGCATCATCTGCGATTCTGCCAAGCGCGCGTTCGGTCATACCGGGATAATGCTCGATGTCCATCGAGGTGAGGGTCCCGTCATCGTGATCGCGTACAATGCCGCAAAATGTCACGATCGCACCCGAATTGGCCGCGTTCTGTGCGAATTTCGCGCATTCCTGTCCATAGTCAAAGGGCGCGCTCTGAACACGGATGTCCATGACTAGCCGCCCGTCATCGGGGGAAACAGCGCCACTTCCCGTGCGCTGGCAAGGGGGCTGTCGAAATCGGCCAGATCCTGGTCAATGGCCACGCGCAGCGCCGACAAGTCCGAGAAGGCCAGTGCGTAGCGATCTTCGCGGGCGCTGAGTTCCTGCAGCAGATCGGCTACAGTCGCGGCGTCTGTTTCTATCGTTTCACGCGGCACGCCGATACGTTCGCGCACCCAAGCGAAATATAGGATTTCGAGGGTCATGTGTTTTCGTCCTTCAGATAGGGCTGGGCCTTGCGGAAATAGTCCCAGCCAGTCACGAGGGTCAGAATGGCCGCAACCCAGATCAGGGTCAGGCCAATGTTCCAGACCGTGCTGCCGCCATATTGGGCCAATTCTACAACATTCACGTCTTGTGTGCCGATATCGCTGAGCGTTGCGATCAGCGCGGCATGGCTGCGCAAGGCTGTCGCCTCGCGCACATATTCCAGCCCCATTGCCAGAAACAGAACCGCGATGGCTGTCATCTGCGCCGTGGTCTTCCATTTTGCAAGTTGGGTGACCTTGAGCAAGCCCGCCTTGTCGCCCAGATATTCGCGCAGGCCCGATACGAACACTTCGCGAAACAGGATCGCGGTTGCCGGCAGGATCAGCCAGGGGTCCATACCCGAATAGCCCGTGATCACCAGCAGCGCGATCACGACCATTGCCTTATCCGCGATCGGGTCCAGCATGGCGCCAAGGCGGCTTTCCTGCTTCCATGCGCGCGCCAGATAGCCGTCGAAGAAATCGGTAATCGCCGCCAGTGCAAAGAGCACCAGCGCAAACCAGTCTGCCCAGGGGCGATGGAAATACAGAAACATCACCGCGACGCCAGGTGCCGCCAGCAATCGCAAGACAGTCAGGATGTTGGGCAGGGTCCATCGCACTGTGCTGGATCCGTTTCGATGTATCATGTTGGGCTTCATCTCGGTTTTATCCTGAAAGCGCTGGTGTCGGAATGCAAGGGCTGTTGCGCAAGCTTAGACATGTCCCGCCAGCCATCTGCCTATCATGTAATGCGCGATGGAGCCATTGCGCGCTGGTAACACATGATCATGATTGCCTGTCCAGGCAAGCAGCACTTCTTCACGTGATAGCCAGCGCGCATCTTCCAGTTCATCATCGAGGGTAAGCGCGGTACCCTGCGCCTGTGCGATACATCCGAACATCAGCGAATTGGGAAAAGGCCAGGGCTGCGAGGCCATATAGCGAATATCCTGCACCCGAATGCCGGTTTCTTCCCAGACTTCGCGTGAGACGGCAGCTTCCAGTGTCTCGCCCGGCTCAATGAAACCGGCCAGCGCGGAATACATGCGCTCCGGCCAGCCATGTGAACGCCCCAGCAGCAGCTTGTTGCCATAGGTGACCAGCATGATCACGACCGGATCGGTTCGGGGAAAGTGCTTGGCCGCGCAAGTCGTGCAAACGCGTTCCCAGCCTGCTGCCGCAGTCTGGGTTTCCGCGCCACATGCTGCACAGAAGCGATGTGTCCGGTGCCAGTTGAAAAGCGCCCGCGCCGTTGCTGCAAGAGCGGCTTCCACGCCGGGAACCTGCATCATAGCCAGTCGCAATTCTCCGAAATAGGCGCCTTTGGGTGCATTCGGATGTATTTGAACACTGGTATCAGTGAACATTGCCAACGCCGCACGATCGAGTGCATCTGGTTCCCATGAGGAAATATCGGCGGCAAAAATATTGCGACCCTCATGCGTGCCAAGATAGAGAAACGGCTGTTTGGCATGCGCCAGAAGTGGATCAGCGAGTGTTGACCAGCACAGGCCAAGCGCCCCGAGATGTGGTTTGCCACGCCAAAGTGGCAGGATTCGTGTCTGAGGATCCCCAAGCGCTAACGCAAGGGCCGCTTCATCGCTTCGATATAGCGCCTTGCGGGACTGCCACTCATGGCCAAAGGCAAAGCGCATGATTTCTCCTGTGTCCTCCATCGTTGCTGCTTTTGCAGTTTTTTCCTTTAAGAGCAACCGCTTTACTTGTGCGCGCTGCTCTCAATGGTTGTGTGGCGTGGTGCCGTGTCGTATTATGAAAACGGCATAATCTGGCGATTTGACACAAAATGACCTTGTTTCCGGCCGAAATTTACCCAGCGAATGGCTAAACCAGAGAGAGAGAAGTAATGTAACGGTATGCAGAGTGACATGACACAGCAATTGAATTCATTTGATCGCAGCCAGGAAATTTCAGCCGCTGTCGACCTGCGGATCATGGAAACAACGGATTTGCACGTTCACTTGCATCCGTATGATTATTACGCAGATTGTCCAAATCCAGATCTTGGTTTGGCACGATTGGCCGAGTTGATTGATCATGCACGCCAACAAGTTCCAAATTGTCTGCTGTTTGATAACGGCGATTTTCTGCAAGGCACTCCGGTAGGGGATTTCTTTGCCTATGACAGAGGGGTGCGTACCGGAGAGGTGCATCCTGTCATCGCTGCGATGAATGCGCTGCGCTATGATGCGATAACCTTGGGCAATCATGAATTCAATTATGGTCTAGAGTTTTTGATGGGGTCACTCTCGCAGGCACAATTTCCTACTGTGTCTGCAAATATTCTGCGCAAGACTGGGCGAGCGCCACTCTACGATCAGCATTTGTTTCGGCCCTATCGACTGTTGCAGCGCGATGTGGTGGACCGTGCGGGCCGGTCTCGGTCTATATGTGTCGGTGTTATTGGCGTGGCCCCCGCGCAGATCACACTTTGGGAGCGCCAGCATCTTGATGGGCGTATCCAGACCCGCGACATGGTCGACTCGGTCACGGCATGGGTGCCCGAAATGCGCGAGGCGGGCGCAGATATCGTCGTGGTTCTGGCACATTCCGGCATAGGGGAGAGTCAGCACATTGATCTGATGGAGAACGCAGTCAGCCCTCTGGCGCGCATCGAAGGGGTCGATCTGATCCTGTGCGGGCACAGCCATCAGGTTTTCCCTTCGCCGCGATATGCCGGGGTTCCAGGTGTCGATATCGAGCGTGGCACGATCTGGGGCACGCCAACGGTCATGAGCGGATTCTTCGGGTCGCATCTGGGTCTTATTGACATGACGCTGCTCCAGGATGGTGGCAAATGGCATATTGTCGATACCCAAGTCACCACGCGCGCGCTCCGCGAGGCATCGTTGCACTTCGCGCAACCCGCACCGCTGGAGGGGCTTATGCCGCTACACAGCCCTGCTGTTCGCAAGATTGTCGCTTCCGCGCATGATGCTGTGCTGGACAAGATCCGCCAGCCTGTTGGGCAGTCTGAAACCGCGATCAACAGTTTCTTTGCCTATCTGGGGCGCAATGCAGCAACGGCGCTTGTGGCACATGCCCAGACAGAATTCGTATCTAATCACCTGAAACATAGCGTGCTTGGCGACTTGCCATTGCTGTCTGCTGTTTCGCCCGCAAAGGTTGGCGGGTTTGGTGGCGCACGCAATTTCACCAATATTGATGCGGGCATGATGACGCTGCGCGCGCTTGCCGATCTTTATGTATTTCCCAATCGCATTGCTGCCTGCCGTGTCAACGGGGCCGAGGTCCTGTTATGGCTTGAACGCTCCGCGTCTGCTTTCCGGCAACTCGAACCGGGGAAGGGTGAGCAGGATTTGATCGATTCCGCCTTTCCGGGGTATAATTTCGAGATAATCTACGGCTTGGATTATTCGATCGACCTTATGTCGCCCGCGCGGTTTGGCCCTGACGGGCGCGAGATTGACCCCAGCAACTCACGTATCCGGGACGTGACATGGAACGGGGTGCCGTTGGATATGAATGCGGAATTCGTCTTGTGCACCAACAGTTTCCGCGCTCAGGGCGCAGGTGGCTTTGCTGGCACGGGGTTTGATGGCGTGGTGCTGGAGCATCCGGCAATCACCCGCGATATCTTGTGCAATTATGTCAAAAACCACTCGCCGCTTAATATACCCGTGCAATCGCCGTTCCGTTTGCGAACAGAGCAGGGGACATCGGCCATTTTGCGCACAGGGGTTGCAGCGCATGGTCATCTGGACCTGATCGCGGATTTCGCCCCCGAGATTCTGGGTGTCGACAAGGACGGCTTTCTTCAGGTGAAAGTTTGCTTGGACGGACCTCAATTTAACTGAACTCTATCAATTGCACGCCCAGCACATGAAGCCGCCAGAGCGCCGCGGCCTTGTAGGCGTGAAACCGGCGAATACGCAGGCCCGGAAAAAAGGCTTGCAAGATGCCTCTAATTTCCGATAGCACATCGATCAGGACACGGGAGACACTGTTGCGCAAGCATCAGGGCCGAAGGAGCAACCGCCCCGGTAAACTCTCAGGCAAAAGGACCGGTCCGGGCACAGACTCTGGAGAGAGGCGCTTTGCGCCCGCCGAAGGGATAGCGATCTCAGGCGTCAAGGACAGAGGGGGCATGTAAACCGGCGCAAGCCGCGATCATGAACCCGGCCTTCAGGCCCGATTGACAGGGGCACTATGCCAGAACAGTTGACCGAATTGAAGCAGACCCCGCTGCACGCCTTGCATCAAGAGCTTGGCGCGAAAATGGTGCCTTTTGCAGGCTATTCCATGCCCGTCCAATACCCGATGGGTGTTATGGCCGAACATTTGCACACCCGCGCCGATGCCGGTCTGTTCGATGTTAGCCATATGGGGCAGGTGATTCTGACGCCCACCGATGGAATGGCCGCGCTGGAAGCCGGGCTTGAAGCGCTGATGCCGATTGCAGTGTCGGGGCTGGCCGAGGGGCGCCAACGCTATGGCATGTTCACCAATGCCGATGGTGGCATTCTGGATGACCTGATGTTCGCCAATCGTGGGGATCATCTGTTCGTGGTGGTGAACGCCGCGTGCAAGGCGGCTGATATTGCCCATATGCGGGCGCATCTTTCTGATGTGGCGCAGGTGCAGCCGGTAACCGACCGCGCATTGCTGGCATTGCAGGGGCCGCAGGCGGAAAAGGTGCTGGCAAGTCTGGTGCCAGATATCCGGGCGATGCGCTTCATGGATGTGGTGAGCGTTGACACCGTGTTCGGCGCACTTTGGATTTCACGGTCAGGCTATACTGGCGAAGACGGGTTCGAGATATCTATTCCCGCGGCCACCGCGCCTGATTTCGCGCGTATGCTCGTGGACAGGCCAGAGGTCGCCCCTATAGGACTGGGCGCACGCGACAGCCTGCGGCTTGAGGCGGGTCTGTGCCTGTATGGGCATGACATTGACACCACGACAAGCCCGGTACAGGCGGGGCTTGTCTGGGCAATCCAGAAATCCCGCAGGGCAGGGGGCGCGCGTGAGGGCGGCTTCCCCGGTGCTGCGCGCATCCTTGACGAACTTGCAAATGGCGTTGCTCATCAGCGCGTGGGCCTGCAACCACAGACCCGCGCCCCAATGCGCGAGGGCACACAGATCTGGGACGCGCCCGAGGGCGGCCAGACGGTTGGCCGCGTCACCTCTGGCGGGTTTGGTCCCTCTCTTGGTGCACCGATTGCAATGGGGTATGTAGAGAGCGGATGTGCTGCAACCGGAACCGAACTCTGGGGCGAAGTGCGCGGCAAGCGCCTGCCTGTTACGGTCTGTGACCTTCCATTTCGACCTTCCACCTACAAGCGCTGAGGAGCGTTTCTGATGAAATATACTGAAGAACATGAATGGCTACGCGTCGAAGGCGATGTCGTGGTTGTGGGCATCACTGAACATGCCGCCGAGCAATTGGGCGATGTGGTCTTTGTAGAGCTACCCGAGGTCGAGGCCCAGGTCGTCAAGGGTGATGAGGTTTGCGTCATCGAATCAGTCAAGGCTGCGTCTGATATCCTTGCCCCGGTCGATGGCGAGATTGTCGAAGTGAATGACGTGCTTAGCGACAATCCGGGTCTGGTGAATGAGGATCCGCAGGGCGATGCGTGGTTCTTCAAGATGAAACTCGACGATCTGCGGGTTCTCGAAGATTTCATGACAGAGGATGAATACAAGGAATTTCTGGGCTGACAAGCAATGCGAAAACACTGGCTGCGCCCTTGTCTTCGGGCAGGGCGCAGGCACCAACCCTTCGCCCGCGTGCATGATTTCTGGCAATCACAAGGTACATGATGTCCTATACCCCAACTGACTATAAACCCTATGATTTCGCAAATCGCCGTCACATCGGCCCGACGCCTGAAGAAATGGCCCAGATGCTGGCCGAGTTGGGCTGTGACACGCTGGACCAGTTGATCGGGCAGACTATCCCCGCAGATTTGCGCCAGACAGATCCATTGACCTGGGCGCCCTTGTCAGAGGGCGAGTTGCTGGCGAAATTGCGTGCGGTGGGGGCGAAGAACAAGATCATGACCTCGCTCATCGGGCAGGGCTATTATGGCACCGTCACCCCCCCGGCGATCCAGCGCAATATCTTCGAGAATCCGGCATGGTATACAGCCTACACACCTTATCAGCCTGAAATTGCACAAGGGCGGCTGGAAGCGTTGTTGAACTTTCAGACAATGGTGGCCGATCTGACCGGGCTGCCTGTGGCTAATGCTTCGCTGCTGGACGAATCCACCGCTTGCGCCGAAGCGATGGTCATGGCGCAGCGTGTGGCAAAATCGAAGGCGCAGGCATTCTTTATCGACAAGAACTGTCATCCCCAGAACATCGCAGTGATGCAGACGCGCGCCGCCCCGCTTGGAATTGAACTGATTATTGATGACCCGGACGCGCTAGAGGCCGACAAGGTTTTCGGGGCAATATTCCAGTATCCCGGCACCTATGGCGACCTGCGCGATTTCTCCGGGGCTGTCACCGCGCTTCACAATGCGCGCGCCATCGCCATCATGGCAACCGACCTGCTGGCATTGACCATGATCCGCGAACCCGGTGCCATCGGGGCAGATATCGCCGTGGGCAGCGCACAGCGCTTTGGCGTGCCTATGGGCTATGGCGGCCCGCACGCGGCCTTCATTGCCTGTGCTGACGCTTATAAGCGGTCGCTGCCGGGGCGTTTGGTCGGTGTCAGTGTGGATGCGCGCGGCAACAAGGCTTACCGCCTGTCGCTACAAACCCGCGAACAGCATATCCGCCGCGAGAAGGCCACCAGCAATGTTTGCACCGCGCAAGCGCTTCTGGCGGTCATGGCATCCATGTATGCGGTGTTCCACGGCCCCAAGGGGCTGCGCGCTATCGCCGAGCGGGTGCATTTCCTGACCCAGCGCCTGTATCGCGCGCTGCGTGCTGCTGGCGCGCATGTGGTTGTGAAAGATTTTTTCGACACGATCACGGTTGATGTCGGCGTCGGGCAGGCGGGTATTCTGGCCGCTGCCCGTTCCGAGGGGCTGAACCTTCGCAAGATCGGGACCAGCCATGTCGGCATCTCGCTGGATGAAACGACAGATGAACAGGTGCTGATATGCGTCCTGCGTGTCTTCGGTATCGAGGGCGTGCCACCACATCGCGGTGATCTGGGCTTTTCGGACGCGTTCATCCGCGAAAGTGACTACCTGACCCACCCGATCTTTCACATGAATCGTGCCGAGACGGAAATGATGCGCTATATGCGCCGCCTTGCCGACCGCGATCTTGCGCTGGACCGCGCCATGATCCCGCTGGGGTCGTGCACGATGAAGCTGAACGCAGCTGCCGAGATGATGCCACTGTCCTGGCCGGCATTTTCATCATTGCACCCGTTCTGCCCCCCCGATCAGGCCCAGGGCTACGCCGAGGCAATCTCGGACCTGAAGGCCAAACTCTGCGAGATCACGGGCTATGACGCGATGTCGATGCAGCCCAATTCCGGCGCTCAGGGTGAATATGCAGGGTTGTTGACGATTCAGGCCTATCACCGTGCGCGGGGGCAGGGCCACCGCGATATCTGCCTGATCCCGATGTCAGCGCATGGCACCAACCCTGCCAGCGCCCAGATGTGCGGAATGCAGGTGGTGGTGGTGAAATCATCGGCCAATGGCGATGTCGATCTGGATGATTTCCGCGAGAAAGCGGCCAAGGCTGGGGACCGGCTGGCGGCGTGCATGATCACCTATCCATCAACACATGGCGTGTTTGAAGAAACCGTGCGCGAGGTCTGCCAGATCACCCATGATCACGGCGGGCAGGTTTATATCGACGGTGCCAATCTGAATGCAATGGTCGGGCTGGTCAAACCGGGCGAGATTGGGGGCGATGTATCGCATCTGAACCTGCACAAGACCTTTGCCATCCCGCATGGTGGCGGGGGGCCGGGCATGGGGCCGATTGGCGTCAAGGCGCATCTGGCGCCCTTCCTTCCTGGCCATCCCGAAATCGGCGGGGCCGAGGGGCCGGTATCGGCGGCGCCTTATGGCTCTGCCTCGATCCTGCTGATCTCTTGGGCCTATTGCCTGATGATGGGCGGGCCGGGGCTGACACAGGCGACCCGCGTGGCGATCCTGAACGCCAACTATATCGCAGCACGGCTGTCGGGTTCTTATGAAATTCTGTTCATGGGCAACAAGGGCCGCATCGCGCATGAGTGCATTCTGGATACACGCCCCTTTGCCGAAGCCGGAATAACAGTAGACGACATTGCCAAGCGCCTGATAGACAACGGCTTTCACGCCCCTACCATGAGTTGGCCTGTGTCAGGGACATTGATGGTCGAGCCGACGGAATCCGAAAACAAGGCCGAGATAGACCGTTTCATCACAGCACTTCTGTCCATCCGGGAGGAGATCCGCGCGGTGGAGAAAGGCGAGATTGACGCGGAGAACAACCCGCTCAAACACGCCCCCCACACGGTCGAGGATTTGATTGCAGACTGGGACCGCCCCTATTCGCGCGAACAGGGCTGTTTCCCGCCTGCCAGCTTTCGGGGTGACAAATATTGGCCCTCTGTTGGGCGGGTCGACAATGTGTATGGGGACCGGAATCTGGTTTGCACCTGTCCCCCCGTAGAGGATTATGCGCAGGCGGCAGAATAGCATTGTCTGACGAAATGGGTGGGGGGGTTGCGGGACATTGCAGACCCAGAGAAGCTGAGGACAAAGCCGCGCAGCGTCGGGCCGCGGTGCGGCGATCATCCCTGCAATCCGCGGCACTTTATGCCGGCCGAACCCGAAGAAGATCAAATGTTTGCGCATGTGGCAGCCCAATCGCCGTGCCGTGGGTGCGGCCGGCGATGCGCGGCGGCCTTCGGCCTTGATTCCGCGCTTGGTGCGTTCATCCACCGTCCGCAAAGCCTTCAAGGCCCGAAACCAACGACATCTCTGATATGACTATGACAGACGCACCAACGCGCAGTATTTCAGAGCGTTATCCATTCCCGCCTGCAAACTGCCCGGCATCCTCGGCCGCGCGGCGCAGGGCGCGGGATTTATTGACGGTTTCCAGATACTCTGCCTCGGGATCGCTGTCATAGACAACACCGCCACCCGCCTGAATATAAAGCGTTTCATCCTTTAGTACGGCAGTACGCAGGCAGATGCACATGTCCATCTCGCCATTGGCGGCGAAATATCCCGCACCGCCACCATAAACACCGCGCTTCTCCGGTTCCAACTCGTCAATAATCTGCATCGCGCGCACTTTGGGCGCACCCGAAACCGTTCCCGCAGGCAGGCCCGCCAGCAGGGCCGACAAGGCGTCCTGCCCCTCGGCCAGTTCGCCAACCACGTTTGACACAATATGCATCACATGGCTGTAGCGCTCGATGATGAATTCCTCGGTCGGGTGCACTGTGCCGATCTTTGCCACGCGCCCCACATCATTGCGCCCCAAATCCAGCAACATCAGATGCTCTGCCAGTTCCTTTTCGTCAGCCAGAAGATCGGCCTCATGCGCGCGGTCTTCCTCTGGTGTGGCACCGCGCGGGCGCGTGCCGGCAATGGGCCGTATTGTCACCTCACCCTCGCGCAGGCGCACCAGTATTTCCGGGCTTGCCCCGATAATCTGGAAGTTCCCCTCGCTTGATCCAAAGTTGAAATAGAACATGAAGGGTGATGGGTTTGTGCGCCTGAGCGAGCGATAGAGCGCGAAAGGCGGCAGTGCAAAGCGCTGTGACCAGCGTTGCGATGGCACCACCTGAAAGATATCGCCTGCCCGTATATACTCTTTTGCCTTCTCGACTGCCGCCAGATAATCCGCCTTGGCAAAATTCGAGACAGGCTCACCAATCGGGGCTGTATCGCTGCGCAATTCGCGCGGGGCTTGCGGGACAGCGCGTTCCAGATCGCGTACGGCGTCCATGACCCGTTCTGCCGCTTGTGCATAGGCCGCGCGCGCCGACAGGCCCGATCCGGCCCAGGCGGGCGAGACGACAATCACCTCGCCCTTGACCCCGTCCAGCACCGCCACGACCGAGGGGCGCAGCATGACGGCATCAGGCACGTTGATCGGGTCGGGGTTCACATCGGGCAGGTGTTCCACCAGCCGGATCATGTCATAGCCCAGATAGCCAAACAGCCCGACAGAGGCAGCGGGCAACCCCTCTGGCATGGTCACGCGGCTTTCGGCAAGCACAGCGCGCAGCGTTTCAAGCGGGTGGCCGTCCAAGGCGTTCCATGCATCCGGGTCAAACCGCGCCTCGCGGTTTATCCGGCTGGCCCCATCGCGGCACTCCCAGATCAGGTCGGGTTTCATCCCGATCATGGAATAGCGCCCGCGCAGTTCGCCACCGGTGACGGATTCCAGAATGAAACTGTCACGACTGGCACCTGCAAGTTTCAGATACAGCGATACAGGCGTGTCCAGATCTGCCGCCAGACGCGTATAGACCAATTGGTTCTCGCCGCGCTGCCAGCCAGCCTCGAATGTTGCGAAATCAGGGGTGAACTGGGGCATGGTGCTTCAGAAATTTGCCTGAACCGCGTCGATCACGGGCTGATCAATCCGGATCGGGGTTGTCTGGCGCAAACTGTTCGAGAAATAGCCAAACAGGTCTTGCGCGATGCTCTGTTCGATCTGCATTTCCAGCGCCGACCGCAAATCGGCAACATCCTCAAGCATCAGATCCGGGCTTTCAACTGCGTGCAATTCAAGAATATGCACCCGGTTGGCACTTTCCACGATGCGCACCTCGTCCGCGTCCATCTCGAATGTTGCGGCGACAAGGTCGCGCGGCAGATCGGGCATGATATCGGTGCGCCGCAACCCGTCAAAGCGGACTGGCGCAATGTTCAACTCGGGCGCATCACCATTGCCGCGCAGCGCCGTTGCAAGTTCTTCTGCCTGCATGCGCAGCCCTTCGAGAATGCGCTCATTCTGCCAATCCGCAATCACCTGTGTCTCGATCTCGGACAGGGGGCGTGGGGTTGCGGGCAGGGCCTCCAGATATTCCAGCGCGAACATGCCACCATCTTGCATGAAGCTGATTTCCGGGAAATCGCCTTCTTGTAGTGCTTCTGCCGCATCGCGGACGCTTTCATAAGCGGCGATGCCCTCTGTCTCGCCTGGACGCCAGTCGATCTGGCCGGACTGCATCTCTGTTTCCTGCCCCAACTGCGCGACGCTGGCGCCGCCTGCCAACAGGTCTTCGTACAGGTCGTAATCATCCGACAGCACCCGACGCGCAAGATCAGCAAGCTGTTCGTCGCGCAACTGGTCGCGCGCCTCTTCAAAGCTGACCTCTTGCGCAGACAGAATGGCATTCATGCGAAAGATTGCCGGACCAAGCGTTGTCTCGGCCGGGCCTGCAATGCCGGGTTCTTCAAGGGCGAACACAACATCTCCCGCCGCACCAAGTTGGGCGCGCGTCACATCGCCCATATCCGTGTCTTCCAACTCCAGCCCACGCTCGACAACAAGGGCGTCAAAGGTAATCTCGCCTGCATTGATCCGCGCCAGCGCATTCTCGGCACTGTCCATGTCCGAGAAGACCAGACGCTCAACCAGACGCCGCTCGGGCTGCGAGAATTCCGAAAGGCGCGCTTCATAGGCTTCGCGCAGAATGGCCTCATCCACCTCGATCGTGTCAATCACCATCTCGGGCGTGATCCAGGCATAGCTGATGCGCTTGCCCTCTGGCTGGGTGTAGCGGTCAATATTCGCCTCGTAAAAGGCTTGCAACTCTGCCTGATCTGGTCTGCCAATCGGTTCGGGCAGGTTTTCCGCACTTAGGCTCAAGACAGTGACATCGCGCGTTTGGGCCTGATAATCCAGCAATGGCTGGACAATACGATCAGGGGCAGCCGCCCCGCTTATGACCGAAAGCTGCAATATGCTGCGCGCAACATCGTCGCGGATCGTGCCCTCAAACTCGGATTCGTTCATGCCTGCATTCTGAAGTGCAAAACGATAGGCTTCGCGGTCGATGCTGCCGTCCAGCCCCTGAAATGCGCCGATCTGCAAAATCTCGCGCTGCACGGTTGTATCGCCCGCCGAGACGCCAAGGCGCGCGGCCTCATTGTCAAGAACAGCATTATTGACCAGTTGTTCAAGCACCATCTGGTCCAGCCCGAACAAACGCGCTTGCTCCATCGAGAGGGCCTGACCCATCTGGCTTTGGAAAGCGCGCAATTCATTTTGTAGCGCCCGCGCATAGGTGTTGGCAGAAATGTTGCGATCCCCGACCGAGGCGACATTTTGCGACCTGCTTCCGAAACCCTCAACCCCGAAGCCCAGAAGGCTTAGCGCCAGCAAGGCCATCAGAAAACCTGCGGCAATGTTCTTGGCGCTCATTTTCTTCTTCGGTTGTGTCTTGGCCATGCCATCTCTCTCATGTGTCGTGAGCGGGAAATCTTTTTGCGTGTGTATGCAAAGGCGTTGGCAGGGGCAAGCGTTCAGAGGTCAAGTTTTGCCAAGCCCCGCGTGAGTTTCCTGCATATGGTGCATTCCGGGTGGATATTTCCTGGCCCAAGATGCCCGACGCTGCGCGCGCACTTCTCGTTCGGGCAGGTCATGCAGCCCCGTGCATCGCAGTTTCAGAAGTGGATTGATGTTGCCCGCGCCACATGCCAAAGCAGCCATATGCTGTCTTACCAACATAGTTACCACGCCGGAAATCTGGCAGATGTCCACAAGCACGCGCTTCTGGCATGGGTGCTGGCCTATATGACGGCCAAGGACAAACCGATCAGCTATATTGAAACGCATTCAGGGCGCGGCCTCTATGCGCTGGACGCTATCGAGGCGCAAAAGACTGGCGAGGCAGCCGCAGGCATCTTGCGCGCAGGCAGTGCCTTTGGCCCCGACCACCCTTACGGGCGCGTTCTGGCGCAGGTGCGCGCGCATCATGGCGACATGGCCTATCCCGGCTCGCCGATGATTGCCGCGCAATTGCTGCGCGCGCAAGACAGTCTGACGCTGGCTGAATTGCACCCGCAGGAATATGACGCCTTGCGTCAGGTCATGGGGGGAACCGGCGCGACCGTCCAGCGCCGCGACGGATTCAAACTTGCGCAAGCGATCTGCCCGCCGACACCGCGCAGGGGGGTGCTGATGATCGACCCCTCTTATGAAGTGAAGTCTGATTATACCGATCTGCCCGATTTCATAACCTCGATCCGCCGCAAGTGGAATGTGGGTGTAATCGTGCTGTGGTATCCGGTCCTGAATGCGGGGCTGCACCGGCAGATGGTGGCGCAGATCTGCGCTGACCACCCCGATGCAGAGAATTATGAAACCGCGTTTCCACCCGTCCGCGAAGGGCATCGTATGACTGGCTCAGGGCTTGTGGTGATCAACCCGCCTTGGGGTATGGCACAGGAAGCCGCGCGCATTGATGCCCTGATCCGCGCGCTCTGACACCGCGCTTTAACTGAAGTCACCCGCCACAGGATTCAGGCTTTGGTCTTCGCATTCAAGCGCGAGGCAAGCAGGAAAATTATGATAAACGTCAGCACGATGACAAGCGGGCTTTGAAATCGTGACACGACCCAAGTATGTGCGATCACCACCAGCGCCGCAGGCCAGACCAGCAGATGCAGTCTTTTCCACAGCTTGAACCCCAGCAGGCGCGGGGCAATATCGACCGATGTGATGGCAAGCGGAAGCATGAGCAGCAGCCCCGCTATCCCAAGTTTCACATGCAGCATCTGGCGCATTTCGGCCCAAGCGAATTCCAGAATGCCACTTTGATCAAGAAACAGCCAGACCATCGCATGTGCGCTGGCATAAAGGAAAGTCCAGACCCCGATCGGGCGGCGCGCAGCATAGAGCGGGCGCCAGTTTACAAAGGCCTGCACGAAACCCAGACCCAGCGTTGACATCAGAAACAGCAGCGCAAACCGGCCCGTGCGGTGCAGCAATGCCTCATCAGGGACGACACCTAACTGGCCTGTCTGCCAGTGCCAGACCAAGATCAGGCCGGGCAGGCCACATGCGACCCAAAGCCCCCAGCGGATCACGGATGTCATGCGGCTGGCCTGCATCAGTAATGGGTTTCCAAATCCATTCCCGCGTAAAGATCGGCAACCAACTCTCCGTAACCATTGAACATTTCAGTGCGGATGCGGTTTCCGTCATGCAATCGCCGCTCGGTCGCCTGATGCCAGCGCGGGTGGCGGACAGTGGGGTTCACATTGGCATAGAACCCGTATTCCCGGGGTGATTTTTCGTGCCAAGTGGGCATGGGCCGTTCAGCCAGCAGTGAAATGCGCTTGATCGACTTGATGGATTTGAACCCGTATTTCCACGGCACCACCAGACGGATCGGCGCGCCGTTCTGGTTGGGCATGACTTCTCCATACATGCCGACAGCCAGCAATGTCAGCGGGTGCACGGCCTCATCAAGGCGCAGCGCCTCGACATAGGGCCAGTCCAGCAGGCCTTGCGCCGCGCGCGGCATGATCGAGGTGTCGTCAAAGGCTTCAAACCGCACATAGCGCGCATCGGATTTCACGCCGACATGGGCCAGCAGATCGGCCAGTGCAAAGCCATTCCACGGAATCACCATCGACCACGCCTCCACACAGCGCAGCCGGTAGATGCGTTCCTCAATGGCAAAGCGCGCAAGCAGGTCTTCCATCGCAATCGGGCCGGGGTGGTCTACCAGTCCGTCAATCTCGATAGACCAAGGATCGGTCTGCAATGCATGTGCGTGCTGTGACGGGTCATCCTTGGCCGGGCCGAACTCGAAGAAGTTGCAATAGCCTGTCGCCACATCAAAGGATGTCAGGGCTTCATCGGTCGAAAATGGCCCCGGTGTCACCTCTGGCAGGGACTGACCGCGCCCGGGCGTGGCATGGGCCAGCAGCCCCGCGCCCATTGCCGCGAGCAATTGGCGCCGGTTCATAAAATCAGACCGGGGTGTGATTTCGGAGGATGCAGGGATGGGGTAGGTAAATCGGGGCATGAGAGAGGCAGTGTTCCATTCGGGGGTGTAGATTACGCCTGCAAGACCGTGCATTGGCACCAACCCGACAGGCGTGCCACAGGCGCAAATTAGCTGTGCCCAATTTGACCGATGCGGGGCGAGGATGCATTGACCCAGATCAAGAGGGGTGCCCGCGTGCACTGGCGAGGTGGCGCGCGGCTTATATGCCGCATCTGACACAAGCTGCCATGGTGAGGGTGAAAGGTCAGCTTTGCGGGACATTGCAGACATAGCGGCACCGGGCGCAAAGCCGCGCAGCGTCGGGCCGCGGTGCGGCGATCCGCCCTTCAATCTATAGTACTTTATGCTGGCCAAATCCGCAGGAGATCAGATTTTTGCGCTTGGGGCAGCCATAT
>SLAT01000212.1 GCA_007126715.1 Roseinatronobacter sp. | reverse complement strand
GTTGGTCGGGCCAGCGTTCTCGCGGGACTGCCGCCCACCAGCCCCCAATGGGCACAACGCTGGACATTGCGCCAGCAAGTGAGAATTCTGCAACCCAATTGGGCCGTGTCGCCACCCAGAAATGCCCCTTGGCGCGGATCACGCCGGGCAGATCGCCATTCAGAACATCATGTACTTTTGCAGGGTCAAAGGGCCTGCGCGCCCGATATACGAAACTCGACACACCGTATTCTTCGGTTTCGGGTACATGATCGGCAAATCCATACAGCTCTTTGGCCCAGAGAGGGTGTTCATGGGCGGTTTCAAAATCGAACAGGCCCGTATCAAAGATACGTTCTGCGCAAACGCGCGACCGGTCTGTTTCGATCAACTGTGCATCGGGGTTCAGAGCCTTGATGATCTTGCGTGCGGCATCCGTACGCTCTCGCCCGGCATCGGTAACCTTGTTCAGCAAGATGACATCTGCAAATTCAATCTGCTCGGTCAGCAGATTGACAAGGCTGCGCTCATCCTCATCGCCCAATGTCTCGCCCCGGTCGGACAGGAAATCATGGCTGGAGAAATCCTTGAGCAGATTAACCGCATCGACAACCGTGACCATCGTATCCAGCCGCGCGACATCCATCAGACTATCGCCTGCCTCATCGCGGAATTCGAACGTGGCCGCGACGGGGAGGGGTTCGGAAATACCAGTTGATTCGATCAGCAGATAGTCAAACCGCCCCTCAGCGGCCAGCCTGCGCACCTCTGCCAGCAGGTCATCGCGCAGGGTGCAGCAAATGCAGCCATTCGACATTTCAACCAACTTTTCCTCGCCACGCTTGAAATCCACGCCTGCCGCGATCAGGTCTGCGTCGATATTCACTTCGGACATGTCATTTACAATGACCGCGACACGACGCCCTTCGCGGTTGTTCAGAACATGGTTGAGAAGCGTCGTTTTGCCAGCGCCCAGAAAACCGGACAGAACCGTGACGGGCAGACGAGGGGCAGGGGACTTCATGATGGCACCTCAATAATGATATAACATAACAATTAAAGTGCATGCCTTCCGGGTGCAAGGGGGCAAAGCAAAAAGCGCGCGCCGTTTTGGGCGCGCGCTAAGAAATCGTGCAAAGGAAAGCCGGGTTTATGCCTTGCCCTTATAGATATCGACCAGCTTGGAAAGCATGGACAGCGCTTCGTCGCGCGGACGCTGGAAGCTGTTGCGCCCGATGATCGAGCCGTTGCCGCCACCGTCGCGAATGGCGCGGGCATCGTCATAGACCGAATCGGCCCCTTTCTTGGCACCGCCAGAAAATACGACAATGCGACGGCCATTGAAGCTGGACTGCATACAATGCTTTACGCGGGCGGCCTGTGTGGCGATGTCGATCTTCTGATCTTCATAGACTTTCTTCGCTTCGGGCAGCATCAGATGATCGGTCGAGAGCTTGATCTTGATGATATGCGCGCCCAGTAGCGCCGCGATCTGTGCGGCATAGGCCGCAACATCAACGCCTGTCTCGCCATCCTTGGTGATCGCCTCGCCGCGCGGATAGGACCAGATCACGGTTGCAATCCCTTTGGCGGCGGCTTCTTCGCGCATGGCCGAGATTTCCTCGAACATGTCCAATGCGCAATCGCTGCCGGGATAGATGGTAAACCCGATTGCTGCACAGCCCAAACGCAGCGCATCATCAACAGAGCCTGTGATCGCCTGATTCTTGCCCGCCGTGTCGGACATCAGCGAATTGGCGCTGTTGACCTTCAGAATGGTCGGGATCTGGCCTGCATAGGTATCGGCGCCGGCCTCGATCATTCCAAGCGGGGCGGCATAGGCGTTCAGCCCGGCATCCAGTGCCAGCTGGTAGTGATAATGCGGATCGTAAGCGGCGGGATTGGCGGCGAAAGTGCGTGCTGGGCCATGTTCGAAACCCTGATCGACGGGCAGGATGATCATCTTGCCCGTGCCGCCCAGTTTGCCCTGCATCAGCATTCGGCACAGATTGGCTTTTACGCCGGGGGTTTCACCCTCGTAATTTGCGAGTATCTTTTGAACGATGCGGGTAGCGCGCATTCTGTTGCTCCTGTCCGGTGGTTGTTTTGAGGCAGGGTTAATCTGCTGCTTGTGGCGAAACAATGACGAAGGCGCCCTTGAGCGCTGAAGATAGCGCAAACACTGCTGCAAAACCTAAAAATCGTCAGAGAGACGCCGCTTATATGCGGCGCACAGCAGAGGTCGTAATGACATGGAATGGAGCGGGTGAAGGGAATCGAACCCTCGTATTCAGCTTGGGAAGCTGCTGCTCTACCATTGAGCTACACCCGCATACAGGCCGCAATACTCCGCGACCCATATCTCGTCAAGTCGGTTCAGAACGGGATTTCGTCATCCATATCTGCCGGGCCGGATGGGGCAGAGCTGCGCCCGGAGCCGTAATCGCCGCCGCGACCCTGTCCGCCGCCGTAATCGCCACCGCTGCTGCTGCCACCGCCACCACCATCGCCGCGACCGCCCAGCATGGTTAGTTCACCCTTGTAGGGGCGCAAGACGATTTCAGTCGAATAGCGGTCTGCACCAGACTGGTCTTGCCATTTGCGGGTTTCCAACTGCCCTTCGATATAGACGGTCGAACCTTTGCGCAGATACTGTTCGGCAACACGAACGATACCTTCGTTGAAAATCGCGACACTATGCCATTCGGTCTTTTCGCGCTGTTCGCCGCTTGCCTTGTCGCGCCAGCGTTCTGACGTGGCGATGCGCAGGTTGCAAACCTTGCCGCCATTGGGAAAGTTGCGGATCTCTGGGTCGCGCCCCAGATTTCCGATGATGATGACTTTGTTGACCGATCCTGCCATAAGACTTCCCCTTAACATTTAGCGCGGTAGTGAAAACCGAATCCGCCTCTCTCTTACCAGCGCTTTCATTCCTTATCGGGGCGGTATGGTAAAGAAGCAATGAATATGCGCAACCCAACAGTAGGGCGGCATGCAAGATTTGCTGGAAAAAATAATTCCAACTGAGTAGAGAAAGACATGGAGTCTGCCGTATTACAAAAATGCCGCCTTCGCGCGCTGCGATTTGTGCCTTGTCTGGCGGTTATCACTACGCTTGCGGCTTCCCCCGCAATGGCGCAGGGCCTCAATTTATCTGGCGGTGACCGGAACCGTCTGGATACGGTGCGTGCAGCAAGCCGGGTAATAGACGGACGCCTGTCAGAGCAATACTCGGCCTCGGCGCGGCTGCTGCCCAAAAGTGCGGCGGGTTCGGCCGCGACAAGCATACCACGTTATAACGGGAATTATAACGGTGCCTATCTGGAAGTCGCGCGCGCGGCCGCGCGCCGCCACAATATTCCCGAGGATCTGTTTTTGCGGCTGGTGAATCAGGAAAGTCGCTGGAACCCCGGCGCGGTTTCTTCAAAAGGGGCGATAGGGCTTGCACAGCTTATGCCCGGAACTGCGCAGATGCTGCGGGTAGACCCGAATGATCCGCAGCAGAACCTTGAAGGCGGCGCGCGCTATCTGCGCATGATGTTTGACAAATTCGGCGACTGGCGGCTGGCGCTGGCGGCTTATAATGCCGGACCTGGCAAGGTTGAGCAACATGGTGGCATCCCACCTTATACAGAGACGCGGGATTACGTGCGCATCATCCTTGGCGCAGGGTGATTTTCGGGCTTGCAGCGGCGCGTCTGGCTGCGCAGATTGACGCAAATCTTTGTAACCCGGAGTCGCCATGCCTGCCCTAGATCTTGATTTTGTGCGCGCCCAGTTTCCCGCTTTCGAACATCCCGATCTTCAGGGACAAGCGTTTTTCGAGAATGCGGGCGGCTCTTACACCTGCAAGCCTGTCATTGACCGGCTGACGCGGTTCTATACCAGTCGCAAGGTGCAACCCTACGGGGCCTATGACGCGTCTCGTCTTGCGGGTGAAGAGATGGATGAAGCGCGCGCGCGCTTGTCGGCCATGATGGGTGTGCAGGTCGATGAACTGAGCTTTGGCCCCTCAAGCACGGCAAATACCTATGTTCTGGCGCAAGCCTTTAGCGAATGGTTGCTGCCAGGCGACTCGATTATCGTGACAGATCAGGACCATGAGGCCAATTCCGGCCCGTGGCGCAGGCTTGCGGCGCGCGGGATCTAGGTTCGGGAATGGAAGGTTGACCCGCAAAGCGGGCATCTGGACCCCGAAGCGCTGTGGAACCTGATTGATGATACGGTGAAGCTGGTTTGTTTTCCGCATTGTTCCAATGTGGTGGGAGAGATCAATCCTGTCGCTGATATTTGCGCGCGGTTGCGCGATGCGGGTGTGTATTCCTGTGTGGACGGGGTGTCCTATGCACCGCATGGGCTGCCGGATGTGGCGCAGCTAGGGGCGGATATATATCTGTTTTCGGCCTATAAAACCTATGGCCCGCATCAAGGGCTGATGGTGATCCGGCGCGCATTGGGTGAAGTGCTGCCCAATCAGGGGCATTATTTCAATGCAGATGTGCTCTACAAGCGGTTCACCCCGGCAGGGCCAGACCACGCACAGATTGCGGCTTGTGCCGGAATGGCAGACTATATCGACGCGCTTTATGCCCATCATTTCAATGCCGCGCAGCGCGGGACTGAAACCGCACCACAACAGCGTTGCGCGGATGTTCACGACCTTATGCGCGATCATGAAACCAGATTGCTGGAACCCTTGCTGGACCATCTTTCGGGCCGCAATGATGTGCGTGTGTTGGGACCAACAAGCGCACCGGGGCGTGCACCGACGGTTGCCTTGTATCATGCGCGCCCGGCCGCAGAACTGGCGCAAGCCCTTGCAAAGAAGGGAATTATGGCGGGGGGTGGTAGTTTCTACGCCGACCGGGCCCTTCGCGCGCAAGGTATTGATCCGGCGCATGGGGTTTTGAGGCTGTCTTTTGTGCATTATGCAACGCAAGACGACCTTGACCGCCTGTTAACCGCGCTAGATCAGACCCTGTAGAATAACTTGAATACAGGTCACAAGGTTTGAACGACACACGCCCCATTCTGTTATGGTTCCGGCGCGATTTGCGGCTGAGCGATCATCCTGCACTCAGCGCTGCCGCACAGAGCGGGCGTGCGGTCATTCCCGTTTTCGTGCATGACGAATTAGTGCAGCGGCTTGGAGCCGCGCCAAAATGGCGGCTTGGGCTGGGGTTGGAAGCCTTCGCAGAGAGCCTTGGCCGACTTGGCCTTCAACTGATCCTGCGCAAGGGTGATGCGCTGGAAGAACTTGCAAAGCTGGTTGCAGAGACGGGCGCGACATCGGTCTGGTGGACGCGCCAATATGACCCCGAACAGATCAAGCGCGACACCAATGTTAAATCCGCCCTTCAACGCGACGGGCTTGAAGCCAGAAGTTTTCCCGGACACTTGCTGTTCGAACCTTGGGATGTGCAGACCGGACAGGGCAAGTTCTATCAGGTCTATACCCCGTTCTGGCGCGCTGTGCGCGGGCGCGACGTCCCCGACAGGCTAAGTGCACCAACTGAGGTCACCCCGCCCGGCCACTGGCCTGAGAGCGACGATCTGGAAAGCTGGCGAATGGGGGATGCGATGAACCGGGGCGCGGATGTGGTCCGCCCCCATCTGCATGTCGGCGAAGCCGCCGCGCGACAACGACTGGCACGTTTTGCGCGGGATCGGATCGACAGCTACCATAGCGATCGCGACCGCATGGACCGGGATGCGACATCTGGCCTGTCTGAAAACCTGACATATGGCGAGATCAGCCCTTTGGCGCTGTGGGATGCAGGGCAACGGGCAATGGCAGATGGCAAGGCCGGGGCCGAGACATTCCTGAAGGAAGTGGTCTGGCGTGAATTTGCGTATCATCTGGTGTATCATACTCCGCATATCACCAATGAAAGCTGGCGCGCGGGTTGGGACAGTTTCCCTTGGCGCGCGGAGTCCGAGGAGACCATGCGCTGGAAACAGGGCCGTGCGGGCATAGAAATTGTCGATGCTGCCATGCGCGAGCTGTATGTTACAGGGCGCATGCACAACCGTGCGCGTATGCTGGTTGGATCATACCTGACCAAGCATATGATGACACATTGGCGCGTCGGGCAGGACTGGTTTGCCGAATGCCTGATAGACTGGGACCCGGCAGCCAATGCGATGGGCTGGCAATGGGTTGCGGGTTCGGGGCCGGATGCGTCACCGTATTTTCGGATATTCAACCCCGATACGCAGGCCGAGAAATTCGATCCCAAGCGCGCCTATCGGACACGTTGGGTGGCCGAGCTTTCCAGATCGCCCCCCGAAACGGCGATGGCATTTTTCGATGCCTGCCCGCGTGAGTGGAACTTGCGCCCCGATGCGCGCTATCCTGACCCGGTGGTTGAGCTGACCGCGGGCCGGAACAGGGCGCTATCAGCTTATGAACAAAGAAAAACGGCCTGAAACGGCGCATACAGGGACATTTGTGCAGATGAATGACATGGCACCAACTTTGCAATCCAAGCAGCCAGTTCTGACCACGATTGATGGGCAGCAGGACTTGCCACGCTATTTCCGTCAGGCCTATGCGCGGGCGACCCTGCTGAACAAGGGCCGGCTTGACGTCGTCATGCCAGATGGCCGCAAGTTTCGTGTGGATGGCGCTGCACCCGGCTATGTCGCTGAACTGCATGTCCACGACCCCGATCTGTTCGGACGTTTGATCAGAGAGGGCGATGTCGGATTTGCAGAATCCTATATGGAGGGGGGATGGTCTACCCCCGATCTGCAAGCCTTTATGGACCTTATCAATGATGACAACCCTTCGGTCTATGATGAGGCGGTGGGTATGCGCCTTGTGCGCCTTGTGGAACGCGCGCGACACTGGCTGCGCTCAAATTCCAAAACACAGGCACGCAAGAATATTTCCTACCACTATGATCTGGGTAATGACTTCTACGGGCTGTGGCTCGATGACAGCATGACCTATTCTTCGGCTATTTTCAGCACCGGGCAGGAGTCGCTAGAAGCCGCGCAAGAGGCCAAATATTGTGCGATGGTTGACCGTATGGGGGTGAAACCGGGCGATCATGTGCTGGAGATCGGCTGTGGCTGGGGCGGCTTTGCCGAATATGCTGCCGCCAAGCGTGGTTTGAAAGTCACAGCACTGACGATCAGTGCAGCACAGCGGGAATATGCGCTCGCGCGGATGGAAAGATCAGGATTGTCGGATCAGGTAGAGATCCGCATGCAGGACTACCGCGACACAGAGGGCCATTTCGACGGAATCGCCTCAATCGAGATGTTCGAGGCGGTGGGCGAGAAATACTGGCCGCGCTACTTCAAATCCGTCTTCCAGCGTTTGAAACCCGGCGCACGTGCCGCGATACAGATCATC